>JAZRSP010000001.1:0-2846 GCA_045651565.1 Victivallaceae bacterium
TGACCCATAAAAAAGAGAAGAAGAATGTGTTTACCGCAGCAGAACTGCTCCGCACATTTACTTCTCTCAATGAACCTGTAATCGATGGTCTTCTGCGAAGAACTGAAGTTATGAATGTGGTTGCCGCCCCCAAAACCGGCAAATCCTGGTTCATTCTGCAACTGGCATATTCGCTGGTAAAGGGATGGGATTTTCTGGGATTTCCATGCAAACAATGCAGGGTAATGATCATGGATAATGAACTGCACACATCTACGATCAGTTACCGGATGCAGAAAGTTTGTCAGAGTATGAGCATCAGCAAGGAAGATCCTGACCTGGAAAACCTTTCAGTTAATACACAACGGTTTGAGCGGCACAGTATTCCTGAAATCGTCAAAGTTGCCGAACAAATCAAAGAACAGGGTATTGATCTGGTCATCATTGATGCCCTTTACCGGGCATTACCATCTGACGTGGATGAAAACAGCAACGGACAGATTACGCAGATGTACAACCAAATCGATACCTTTGCTCAAAAGTCCGGGGCGGCAGTGATCCTTGTTCACCACACCAGCAAAGGTAATCAATCAGGCAAAGGTATCACCGATGTCGGTTCCGGTGCAGGTGCACAGTCCCGAGCCCCTGATACCCATCTGGTATTGCGGGCGCATCAGGAAAAAAATGCGGTGGTCGTAGGGTGCTGTGTGCGGAGTTTTCCTCCGGTTGAATCCTTCTGCTTGCGGAAGGATGAACACAACCTCTGGCACAGAGCAGATGATCTTTCCCCGGATGATCTTGATGGCAAAGCGGAACTTACTCCCACCGGAGAAAAACGCAAAAAGACAGTCAATGAGGCGGCTCTGGAATTTTTTGCAGTACTTAACTTAATCAAGTTTCCGATGCACAAAACACTTTTCATCACCGAACTCAAAGAGAAATTGAATATTTCTGCAGATAAAGCCCGGGCGCTCTGCGAAAAGCTGTTGGAATGTAAAATTCTGGAAGTACGCCCCGGTGATGGTGTAAATCAGCAGGCGACTAAAAATATCCATCTTGCCCCCGGCAGTACAGTAAAAATCAACGAATTTATTAAAACCAATGGAGGTACAATATGAGTCCTTGAAGAATTTTCCGGAAGGCATATCAAAATCATTTTTATATACTGTTTTCCGATTCTGCGGAAACAGTAATAAAAATAGATTGATGCCCCGCCGCAAATTGATTTCTTTTTTCTCTTTCACCTTATAAGGCGAAGCAGAAAATCAAAAAATCAGAACCAATTTATTTTTAACAATTTGCAAAAGCGGCACAAAAAACACAAAAAGTGCTGTTTTTGTTTCTTTAAGAACATTAAGAAAGGATATTTTATGTCTGAAAACACCATTTCTCCAGACATTGAGTGCTGCGAATGTGACAGCTGTGTGGATTGCCAGTATTTTTTGTATTTTTGGGGCGAGTGCCAAGAAGCACTTCCGGCGCATATTATCAAAAACTACGGTTTTTGCGTATACAACGCTCCGGAATGCGGCAACCCCATTGCACCCGGCAACTTTGCGGCGGAGGGACTTTTCCCCATTGTCCATAAGAGTTTCAGATGTCGGCATCTCACCTCTGATGAAGGCGATCACTTTTACGATCAGTAATGCTTAGAAACGCCCAGAAACCGAGCGCTCGAAAACCTCCACCCCGAGCCTCCGGTGGCAGGATAGCCAAACCGCGCCACAGGGGGCTTCCCCGACTCTTCACGGTTCCCCCGAAAAAGGTATTTATATGAGGGCGCGCGGAAGGAGTCCCATTGTTATACAGGTAGTGTTGTCTATCGATAAAATAAATAACGTAAAGGAAAAACTTATGTCTTACAACAAAAATCTCACTGACAAACAGAACGAAATCATCTCTGAAAACGCCATCCGGGAAGCCGGAAAATTTTTGATCACAATGTTCGCCACACAGCATACACCGTTTTACTGTGCTGTCGCTGAAAACAAAGCAGGATGTATCACCATCCCCAAAGTCGATATTACTGACGGAGCTGTAACATCTTTGATTCATTGGGCAGGTGAAGCTGCATGGCAGGTGTACAAGTATCCGGAGAATAAAACTATGCCCCAAGCCCTCTACAACAAACTGAAGGAGGCCGTTTCTCAAGATGTGGCAAATTTGTGCAAAATAGACTTTGAAGCAGATATTTTTATGCTGAGTCTCAACAAAACATTGCTTTATTCCTTGGCTTGCAATCTTAAATTTCACTGCGAAATGTACCATCGGGAGGTCTGTGAATTTTATGAAGTTCACAAATTCCTGTTCCCTGACGGTATAATTCATGTAAATGAATTTCCGGAATACAGTTGCAAAGAGCTGAAACTCCAGGTGCGTGAGTTCAAGGAACGGTACAAACAGGCATAAAAAGTCGGTCGGCAAATATAACCCCCAGCGGCAGAAATTCAGAGTGTTCAATAAGAATGGATGCTCTGAGACTGCCCCAAAGGGGCTGCAATTACTGCAATCACAGTTCCAGACTGTCCGGATTCAGCAGAAAGTCGTAAATGCTCATGGTCAATATGCCGTGTTCATCATACAGCGGACCCGGAGCGTGGGAGGTGATAACGATCTTTTTGAAAGAATCATCGATCTTCAAAAGTGACCGGATCTCCTGTTGGCGTTTTTCTGCATCCGGAATCATATAGGCAGATTGGATGTAGTAGCGTTTTGAACCTTTATTGGCACCAAAATCAACTTCAAGCTGTTTGCGGCTGTAAGTACCCGCAGGGGTCTTTTCATTAACGGTAACTTGACCGATATCCACATTGAATTTGCGGTGGCGAAGCTCGTTGTAGATGATGTTTTCCATGCTGTGAGTTTCT
>JAZRSP010000002.1:0-1776 GCA_045651565.1 Victivallaceae bacterium
AAAATGCGTAAAAATGGAGCTTCGCCGGAACAAATGGATGCAAAAGTCCAGCGGCTTGAAAATTGCAAAACTCTTCAAAGGAATCTGCGGGAAAGTAAAGTCACCAATGCAGAATCAATGGAAGCCAGAACTAATCCGCTCTTATCCACGGCAAAGGATGTTATTAAGGTCGCTCATCGTGCCGGAGTAAAACAAGCGCAAATGGGGGCTGCCATCGGTGGTGGGGTTTCCATTGTAAGAAATGCTGTCTCCCTGTATAGAAATGAAATAGATGGTTTAGATGCTGTTGTAAATGTCGCAAAAGATACCGGTGGAGCAGCAGCATTGAGTTATGCAACTGCCTTTGGAGGTTCTGTAATCAAGGGGGCCGCTCAAAATTCTTCTTCTGTAACAATCAGAGCGGTTTCCAAAACTAATTTGCCAGTTTATATGGCAACTTCGATTTGGGAAGTCAGCAAAACCATGCACTCATATTTTTCCGGCAGGATCGATGGCACGGAGTGTCTTGAGGAGTTGGGAGAAAAAGGCTTCGGTATGGTCAGCAGTGCTTTGTTTGCTGCGGTCGGACAGATCGCGATTCCAATTCCAGTGATTGGTGCTCTTGCCGGTTCCATGCTTGGATATGCGTTGAGTTCAGCTTCTTATCATTCCTTGCTTGGCAGTTTGAAAGAAGCCAAACTTGCCAAGTCCGAACGCATTCGTATTGAAAAAGAGTGTGCAGAAGCAATTAAAATGCTTCGTGAGTTCCGTATGGAAATGAACCGTTACATAGACCAGTATCTGCAAAATACGGAAAATATATTTAATGAAATTTTTTCAGCAATAAAAGAAAAATTGGCAATCGGAGATGTTGATGGATATTTGAACGAAATAAATAAAATTACAAGAATGTGCGGAAAAGAAACGATTGGCAATAATAAAACTGAAATCGATAAAAAAATGTTGTCCCCGGGTTCCTTAAAAATTTAACTTAACGGAAGGAGTTATTATGGAATCTATGTCTGACGAAAATCGTGCCATTTTGAAAGTTGCATATACGCTTGCAACATTGAATGGCGAAATCAGCAGTGCAAAACTTGAAGCATTCAAACAAGTTTGTTTTGCAGACAAGGCTTTTCTCCCAGGAACGGAGGAAGCAAACTCTTTGTTGGAGGAAGTTGTTCGCGAAGCACAAAATCTGCAGAGTTTGAAAAATTTTTATTCAAAGGGTGAATTTGAACTTGCATTTGCAACAAAATTTTTCCCGATATGCAAAGAACTGCGGCAATATCCGGCAATATCCCGTTATGCGTTTGCCGTTTGGATGGGATTGGGAATGGCTGATGGCAGTCTTGAAGATTCTGACCGTAAAAACATTAAAGCTTTGCAGAAAATGTTTTCAAATGATTTTGATTTGAGCAAATACTTTGTCAATAATCAGAAATGGCTTGAAAATGTACCGGCAGACAACTGGCTTAGCAACAGACTTATTGGTGCATTAAAAGCGAAGTATGAAAACGATGTTATTTCTGATGAGTTCCTCGCTGAACTGGAAGATGATTGTAATATGCTCATTGACTTGAAAAAGAGCATTGATGCAGCAAATGATGAAGGACAAAAGAAAAGTCTGCAAGCATCGTTTGATTATATCGAAAACAATCTTAAAGAAATGATTAAAAACGGATTAAATTAATACAGGAGGTTTTATTATGCCTTTGCCGCTTATCCCTATTATTTTAGGTACGATTGCTGTTGTTTCCGGAGGAACAGGTATTGGTTTTGGAATTAAAGCTGTCA
>JAZRSP010000003.1:0-13823 GCA_045651565.1 Victivallaceae bacterium
AAGACCGCTTGGCCTCCGACTTCCTGGGGCGGAGAACACTACTTGGCAACCGGCGAAGTTTTGCCCGAAGATGCTGCTGAACAGCTTTCTAAATTCGACGCTGTATTCTTGGGGGCTATCGGTAACCCCAAAGTTAAACCCGGTATCTTGGAAAAAGGTATTTTGCTCAAACTTCGTTTTGAACTTGATCAATACATTAACCTCCGTCCGGTAAAATTGTATCCCGGAGTTGAAACTCCTTTGGCTAACAAGAAGCCTGAAGATATTGACTATGTAGTCGTTCGTGAAAATACCGGCGGTATTTATACCGGTATCGGTGGAAACAGTCAGAAAGGTACCAAAGACGAAGTTGCTATTCAGTCAATGGTTTATAACTATGCACAAGTTGAGCGTTGTATCCGTTTCGCTTTCGAGGAAGCCCGCAAACGCCACAGCAAGGCTAATCCGTGGAGAGGCCTTTCAGAAGAAGATATCAAAGCAGGCAAAATCGCACAGGTTACTTTGTGTGGCAAAACCAACGTGCTTACCTATGTTTTCGGCCTTTGGGAAAGAGTTTTCTACGAAGTTGCAAAAGATTACGAAGATGTCAAAACCGCTTACTGCCATGTTGACGCAACCTGTATGTGGATGGTGAAAAACCCCGAATGGTTCGACGTTATCGTAACTTGCAATATTTTCGGAGATATCATCACTGACTTGGGCGCAATGACTCAAGGCGGTATGGGTATCGCTGCCGGCGGAAACATCAACCCCAATGGCGTAAGTATGTTTGAACCTATCGGCGGTTCTGCTCCGAAATATACTGGTTTGAATATCATCAATCCTTTGGCTGCAATCGGTGCTGCCGGCATGATGTTGGATTTCCTCGGTGAAGTCGAAGCAGCAAAAGCTGTCGAAAAGAGCGTAATGTTCGTTACCGGCGAAAAACTTGAATCAATGGCTGCCGGCAAAATGGGTTATTCAACTACTGAGGTAGGCGACTTGGTTGTCGAAAACCTTTAAGAGTTTGATTTACTGAACTAAACAACAAAAGAGAATCGGACTTCTTAAAAATACAAGAAGTCTGTTTCTTTTTAAATTCAAGGTGAAATACATGAGCGTAAATGAGATGCCGAAGGCGTATGAGCCGTCGGATGTTGAAAAAAAATGGTATCCTGTTTGGGAGAATAGAAAATATTTCCACGGCGTACCGAATAAGGACAAAAAACCTTATTCAATCGTTATTCCGCCGCCCAATGTTACAGGAATTTTGACCCTCGGTCACGTATTGAATAATACTTTGCAGGATATTCTTGCTCGTTATCAGCGTATGAGAGGCTACGAAGTTTGCTGGTTCCCCGGAACCGACCACGCCGGTATCGCAACTGAAGCAAGAGTTGAGAAATATCTCCGCAAAGAAGAAAATACCGGTCGTGACCAACTCGGTCGTGAGGAGTTTATCAAACGTGTTTGGCAGTGGCGTGAAGAATACGGAGGCACAATTATCCGTCAGTTGCGCACCCTCGGTTCATCATGTGACTGGGAGCGTGAACGCTTTACCATGGATGCCGGTTTGAGCGATGCGGTGCAGAAGGTTTTTGTCGAACTTTACAACAAGGGCTACATCTATCGCGGACAGAGAATGATTAACTGGTGTCCGGTTGCGAAAAGTGCTTTGTCTGATGAGGAAGTTATCTACCGTGATGTCGCAGGTAAATTCTATCACTTCGCTTATCCTTTGGCAGACGGTTCAGGTTCTTTGATTGTGGCAACTACTCGCCCCGAAACCATGTTCGGCGATACTGCTGTGGCGGTCAATCCTGCTGATGAACGCTATAAACACTTGATTGGAAAAATGGTCAAACTTCCTTTGACCGATCGTGAAATTCCGATCGTCGGCGATGAACACGCTGACCCGACCAAAGGTTCTGGCTGTGTGAAAATTACTCCGGCTCACGACCCCAACGACTTTGAAGTCGGTAAGCGTCACAACCTGCCGGTTATTAATATTATGAATCCCGATGCGACTTTGAATGACCGTGTGCCTGTCGAATTTGTCGGCCTTGACCGCTTCACCGCTCGCGACAAAACTGTCGAAGCGATGGAAAAAGCCGGACTTTTGGTCAAAATTGAAGATATTACTCACGCCGTCGGTTACTCTGAACGCGGTGAAGTGCCAATCGAAACTCTCGTAAGTTTCCAATGGTTCTGCAACATGAAAGAACTTGCCAAACCTGCAATCGAAGCGGTTCAAAGCGGCAAAATTAAGTTCTATCCCGAGCGTTGGAGTAAAACTTATTTCCACTGGATGGAAAATATTCAGGATTGGTGTATCTCTCGCCAGATTTGGTGGGGACATCGCATTCCTGCTTGGTACAATCGTGACAATAATGACGAAGTCTATGTCGGTACAACTCCGCCGACTGCTCCCGGCCGCTGGGAACAGGAAGAAGATGTGCTTGATACTTGGTTCAGTTCATGGTTGTGGCCTTTCTCTATTATGGGTTGGCCGGAAAAAACCGAAGAATTAAAGTATTTTTATCCGACTGATACACTTGTTACCGGTCCTGATATTATTTTCTTCTGGGTAGCCAGAATGATTATGGCAGGTTGCGAATTTATGGGTGAAATTCCGTTCAAAAATGTCTATTTCACTAGTATTATTCGTGACGATTTGGGCCGCAAGTTGAGTAAATCTCTCGGCAATTCACCAGACCCGTTGGATGTGATTGCAACTTACGGTGCGGATGCTTTGAGATTCTCAATTATCTACATTGCTCCCGTCGGCATGGACATTAAGTACAGCAATGAAAAATGCGAAATCGGTCGAAACTTCGCGAATAAACTTTGGAATGCCTGCCGCTTCCGCCGTATGCAGGGAGAGGTTTCTGAAACTTTCCGTGAATTGTCTGCGGAGGTCAGAGCGACTCTCTCTAATGACGAAAAGTGGATGCTTGCGAAACTTGACAGGGCGGTTAAGTCAATTAATACCGCACTTAAAGAATTCCAATTCCACAGTGCAACTCATGAAGTTTATGAACTTGTTTGGAGTGAATTCTGCGACTGGTTTATTGAAGCAGAAAAACTTCCGATGAGAGCTTCAAGTGAAAGCAAAAAGCGTGCATTGCAGGTTTTGGATTATGCGTTGTTCAGAATTTTGAAACTTCTTCATCCGTTTATGCCCTTCATTACTGAAGAATTGGCTCATCAGATGGGATTTTTGGCTGATGATGAGAGTATCATGTTTGAAACTTATCCGGAATCAGATAACTCTGAAACCGAATTTGCCGATGTGGTGAATTTCGTTGACGGCAAGTTTGCTATGATCTCTGCCGCTCGTGCTTTGAAAGCCAATTATAATCTCGCTGACGGTAGAAAAGTTAAGTTCTATATCAAATCTGCCGATGCAGACAAGAGTGCTTTCCTGAATATGGAAAAAGCCTCTGTAATGCACTTGATGAATGCGAGTGAAATTGAAATTTCAGAAGTTGATTATGATACTGCTGCTAATGGTGCAGCACCGTCAATTCTCTGTGATTTGGGTAATATTTACTTGCCTTTGGCAGGATTGGTGGACATTGCTGAAGAGTTGGCTAAACTCAATAAGCAGAAAGCCGATCTCGAAAAATGGATCAGTGCTTCAGAAGCAAAACTTGCTAACGAGAAGTTTGTTGCTAAAGCTCCGCCGCAGGTCGTTGCCGACGCACGAGTAAATTTGGCAGAAATGCAGGAGAAATTGGCACGAGTAATCAGTTTAATGAATGATTTGAAATAAAATTAGTTTTTTTTAAGAATTTAATTTGCATTTTGCTGATTATAATGTATAATATTGTATTGGAATTTTTACATTAAAAAAATATCAAGTAAAGGAAAGAAAATGAGTAAACTTTTGAAAATGTCGGGACTGCTTTTGGCAGTTGTTGTAATGGCTTGGGGCGTAACAGGTTGCAAACATGCAGATACTGATGCAGAGCAGCCGATGGAAGATGTTTTCGTCGCAGACCCCGGTGAAGGCGGTTTGGATAGCGGAATCGGCGAAGACGGCGGTTCAACTTTTCAGGATGGTGCAGATGAACGCGCTATCGGCGAATTGACCGAAGATGATTTGGTAATTCTCACTAATTTGAACTTCCCGACAATTTATTTCCCGTATGATTCAAATAAACTTGTCGATTCTGAAATGGAAAAAATTGCCGCAGTTGCTGAATATTTGAATAAATATCAGAGCTTGTTCTTGATCGTTGAGGGCCATTGCGACCAGCGCGGTACCGAAGAATACAACCGTGGCCTCGGTGAACGCCGTGCTAATATGATCAAAGAAGCATTGGTTTCTGTTGGAGTTAGTGCAGATCGTATTCGTACTGTAAGTTACGGTAAAGATCGTCCCGCAAAAGAGGGAAATGATGAGAGCGCATGGGGACTTAACCGTCGTGGTGAGTTGTTGCCTGCTAAAAAGAAATAAGTTGATTTCCTTTATTTAAAAAAATAAAAGCATAATACTGTGGGATGTTTCAAGAAGTGTCTGTGCAGTATTATGCTTATGTGTTATATAATAAATTTAATTTAATAGTTATAGGATGAAAAATGAGCAAAATTAATGTAAATCATGTTTTTACTTCGGAATCTGTTTCAGAGGGTCATCCGGATAAGGTGGCTGACCAGATATCTGATGCAATTTTGGACGCATGTTTGATGCAGGATCCGAATAGCCGTGTTGCATGCGAAACACTGTGCACAACTGATTTTGTGGTGATTTCTGGAGAAGTTACTACCAAAGCCAAAGTTGATTACGAATCAATTGCACGCAGTATTATTAAAGAAATCGGTTATACTGACAAAAATATCGGCTTCGATTATGAAACTGCGCAAATCATGGTTAGAATCCATGAGCAGTCTGCGGATATTTCACAGGGAGTAACCGAGGGTGAAGGACTTTTCAGCGAGCAGGGTGCAGGTGACCAGGGCATGATGTTCGGTTATGCTTCTGATGAAACCAAAGAATTTATGCCGGCTCCGATTTTGTACGCTCACAGAATCGTTGAACGCCTTGCAGAATTGCGCAAAAGCGGAGATCCCAAGTACAGTTACTTGAAGCCGGACTCAAAAAGCCAGGTATCATTTCATTACAAAAACGGCAAGCCTGACCATTTGGAATCAGTAGTTGTTTCACATCAGCATGACGCAACTATGAAAATTGAAGAGTTTACCGCTTTGGTCAAAAATGTGGTAAAGGAAGTTATCCCGGCAGAATTTTTGCATGACGATATTTTGTACTATATCAACCCGACCGGAAAATTTGAAATCGGCGGGCCGAATGGCGATACTGGTTTAACCGGACGCAAAATTATTGTTGATACTTATGGTGGTGTCGGTTCTCACGGTGGCGGTGCTTTTTCAGGGAAAGACCCCTCAAAAGTTGACCGTTCAGCAGCCTACATGAGCCGTTATATCGCTAAAAATATTGTCGGTGCGAAATTGGCTCACAAGTGCGAAGTGCAGGTTGCTTATGCAATCGGCGTGGCAGAGCCGCTCAGTATCAATGTTGATACTTACGGTACAGGTAAGTTGAAAAACGATGCCGATTTGGAAAAAGTTATCCGCAAGGTTTTCAGCTTGAAACCGAAAAATATCATTGACACTTTGCAGTTGAAATATCCCAATAGCGATTGGAATTATTCAAAGAGTGCCAGATACGGTCACTTCGGTCGTGACTGCTTCCCGTGGGAGAAGTTGGATAAGGTCGAAGAGTTGGTCGAAGCGGCGGCAGAGTTTTGCTAATGAATAAAAAAAACGGCAAAATTTTAGGAATCGGATCTCCGATAATTGATTTAAGTTGTCGAGTGGATGACGATTTACTTTGCCGATATGCAGGAGAGAAATCGACTGCGAAGCGTTGCAGTTTTGCCGAACTGGATAGAATTTGTAACGATTTGAACCTTAATGGTTTATCGTTGCAGAAGTTTAGTGGAGGTTCGGCAGGAAATGCAATGAAAGTTCTTGGAAGACTGATTAAGTTTTTCGGGGATGAGAACAAATATGTTGTTTCTTTTGGCGGAGTTGCAGGCTCTGATGAGTTCGGAGAGTTTTTTAGAGAAGAACTTTCAGGGTGCGGAGTTGATTTAAAATATCTAACTTGCATGCCGAATTTCAGGAGTGATTGCTGTATGGCATTGGTAACTTCCGATGGAGAAAGGACATTTTTAACCGCAGTAGATGCTTCATTGCAGATGAATCAAAATTGGGCGGAAAAAATTGATTTTAGCAAGTTTGATACGGTTTTAGTAGAGGCCTATCAACTCTATAATCGGGGATTTTTTCTGCCGTTGATTGACCTAATCAAGTCAAGCGGAGCGGAAGTTGCGTTGGATTTGGGTTCGGTCGAGGTAATAAGGGCTTTTCGGCAAGAACTTATCAAAGTTTTTGATGAGAGAAAATTGGATATTGTCTTTGCCAATGAGAGTGAGGCGGAGGCTTTTGCCGCTTGTGGCAGCCCATACAAAAATTGTCTCGCCCTGGCAGAAAAATGCCGAATTGCCGTAGTGAAAATCGGTGCAGGGGGGGCGTATGTTGCAAGTAATGGAGAAATTTTCCATAGCCCCGGACAAAAAGTTTCTGTAATTGATACTACCGGTGCAGGTGACAGTTGGGCAGGAACTTTTCTCTACTGCAGATTGAAAAATTTAAGTTTGCAGGAGTGTGCGAGCTTGGCAAACAAGGTTGCCGCAATAACTGTGCAATCTTATGGAACTGAAATGGATTTGGCAAGCCATAGTGCTTTATTTAAATAAATTTGAGATTAGGAAAAGAAAATGGACTACAAGGTAAAAGATATTAATTTAGCCGCTTTCGGGCGACAGGAAATTACTATTGCCGAGCATGAAATGCCCGGTCTTATGGCAATCAGAGAAAAGTATGCGCAACAACAGCCTTTGAAAGGAATTAAAATTTCAGGTTCACTTCACATGACAATTCAGACTGCGGTTTTGATTGAAACATTGAAAGCTTTGGGTGCAGATATTCGTTGGGCATCATGCAATATTTTTTCGACTCAAGACCATGCGGCGGCGGCGATTGCGGAAGCAGGAGTGCCGGTTTTTGCCTGGAAAGGTGAAACTTTGAGAGAGTACTGGGAATGTACGCTTAAAATGTTGACTTTCCCCGATGGGTCAGGACCGAATCAGATTGTCGATGACGGAGGAGATGCAACATTGCTTATCCATCGTGGTTATGCGGCAGAAAATAATCCCGCAATTCTGGATGAACCGACCGATGTCGAAGAATTAAAGATTATTAATGATATTTTGAGAGAACAACTTGCTCGTGATAATCAGCATTGGCACAAAGTTGTTGCAGAGTTGAAGGGTATTTCCGAAGAGACAACTACCGGAGTACACCGTTTGCAGCATATGGAGAAAAAAGGCGAACTTTTGGTGCAGGTGATTAATGTTAATGATGCAGTTACCAAAAGTAAATTCGACAATATTTACGGCTGCCGTCACTCCCTTACCGATGGAATTAAGCGCGCTTTGGATGTAATGCTTGCAGGCAAAACTGCAATGGTTTGCGGTTACGGTGATGTGGGCAAAGGTTGCGCCGAGGCTCTGCATAATGAGAGAGCGAGGGTTTTGGTAAGCGAAGTTGACCCGATTTGTGCTTTGCAGGCATGTATGGCCGGTTTCAAAGTCTGCACCATGGAGAATGCAGTTAAAGAAGCAGATGTTTTTGTTACAACTACCGGTAACTGCAATATTATTACTATTGAACACATGGCGGCAATGCGTGATCAGGCGATTGTGTGCAATATAGGACATTTCGATAACGAAATCGAAGTTAATAAGTTGGAGAAATTTCCCGGAATTATTAAGGAAGAAATCAAAGGCTCTTTCTGTCCGGTACATAAATATACTTTCCCCGACGGACACTCAATTTATCTTTTGGCAGAGGGCAGATTGGTGAATTTGGGTTGTGCAACCGGACACCCGTCTTTTGTGATGTCAACCAGTTTCTGCAACCAGACTCTGGCGCAAATCGATATTGCTAAAAATCCGGATCGCAAGGTCGGAGTTTATTTGATTGATAAAAAACTTGACGAGGAAGTGGCTCGTTTGCATTTGGCGAAGTTGGGCGCGGAATTAACCCGTTTGACCCAAGAACAGGCGGATTATATCGGCGTAGAGATTGACGGCCCGTATAAATCACAGGAATATCGTTACTAAATTATGGAAGAAAATAAAAAATTAATTGTTACACCTCACGATTTCAAGTTGCCGGAAAGTTTGGAACTTGATTGTGGGAAAAAACTTGATAATGTAATTTTGCGTTATGAAACTCTGGGGACTCTGAATGAGGACAAAAGCAACGCAATTTTGATTTGTCACGCCCTCTCTGGAGATGCCCATGTGGCAGGTTATCACTCCGAAAATGACCGAAAACCCGGTTGGTGGGATGAGTTTGTCGGAAGCAAAAAGGCAATCGATACTGACAAATATTTTGTGATTTGCTCAAATGTTATCGGAAGTTGTGCAGGTTCGACCGGGCCGAGATCAATTAATGAGGCAACCGGAGAGATGTACAATATGGACTTCCCGGTTATTACTATCCGTGATATGGTCAGAGCGCAAAAGTATCTGGTTGATTCATTCGGAATTAAAAAACTTCTTTCGGTTGTTGGCGGTTCTATGGGGGGCATGCAGGCAATGGAATGGGCAATCAATTATCCCGATTCGCTTGCAAGTTGTGTGCCGATTGCGACGACATCTCAATTATCTCCGCAGAGTATTGCTTTCAACTGGGTGGGGCGTGAAGCAATTAAGTATGACCCAAAATACAATGACGGAAATTATCCGAGCGATTTACCGCCGTCAAATGGGCTTGCTACTGCCCGTATGTTGGCGCATATTACCTATTTAAGTGACGAGTCTATGCTCCAGAAATTCGGTCGTAACTTGCAGGAAAGCAATGATTATTCATTTAATTTCGGTCATGATTTTGCGGTAGAAAGTTACTTAGAGTATCAGGGACAGCGTTTTGTCGGTCGTTTTGACGCAAACAGTTATTTTTATATTACCAGAGCGATGGATTATTTTGACTTGTCTTCACGGTACGGCAACGATTTGCCTAATGCTTTTCAGTATTGCAAAAACACCAAGTTTTTGGTGGTTTCATTTTCCAGTGACTGGCTTTTCCCAACTTCGCAGTCAATTGAGATTACCAGGGCTTTGATCAAAAATCAAATAGAGGTGAGTTTCTGTGAAATTGAGTCATCATACGGACATGATGCGTTTTTGTTGGAAATTGATACTCTTGGCGAAATGGTCAGCAGTTTTTTGAGTAATGTAATGCAGAGGGAGGCATAAGTCTATGGAATCATTGAATTTAAATAACCGCAAAGACTGGACGATTATCAGCAATTTGATAGAAAACGGCAGTCGGGTTTTGGATTTAGGTTGCGGAGATGGTGCTTTTTTGCGTCACTTAATGGAAACAAAATATATTTCTGCGCTTGGGTTTGAGCGTGACCAGAAAGAGGTTGCCAAGTGTATTGCCAATGGTGTGCCGGTGATTAAAAGTGATTTGAATCGCAAACTTGACTTTGCTTTGGATAAAAGTTTTGATTATGTGATTGTCAGCAGAACTTTGCAGGAACTCTCTGAACCTGAAATTATGCTTGAAGAGGTAATGAGAGTCGGGAAAAAAGCTATTGTGAGTTTTATTAACTTCGGTTATTATGAGAACCGGGTACAGCTGCTTTTTCGAGGTAGAATGCCCGAAAGTAAATATATTCCGCATAAGTGGTATAACACTCCCAATATTCACTTGGGAACTATCAGCGATTTTAAAATTTTGTGCAAGGAACTTGATATTAAAATTTTGCAGAGTATTCCTATCGGCAAAAGTTGGAATTTGCCTGCTAAAATGTGGCAGAATATGTTCGCTCCGACCTGCGTTTTTGTCCTTGAACAGAAGGAGGGCAAAACATGATGAAAAAGTTTGAAACCAAAGATGGCTTTACTTATGCCCCTGATGCTTATATGTTTGTAGACAAAGCGATTAAAATGGCGCTTGCGAATTTGAAGCAGAGTCGCCATTTGAGTGCCTATGAAGTGCTTATCAGTTGTCGGAATTTGGCAATACAGGATTACGGTTTCCTCGCAAGTGAAGTCCTTCGCAGCTGGGGGATTCAGAGTTCCAAAGACATCGGCGAAATTGTTTACCAGATGATTCGCAATAATATTTTGAGTGCCTCTGCCGAAGATAAGCAGAGTGATTTTGAAATTCAATTTGAACTTTTTGAGAAGACTTCTCCGAAAAATCCCGTTTCTCCACGCAAGGTTCATGACCCGATTATCTGCGATTAATTAATGCATCTTCGGCAAGTTGTCAGAAAACATTTCGGTCCATTTTTTGTTTTTAGAGAATTATAGTAAAAAAAACGAGAAAAAATTTACTATTTTCTTGTAAAATTGCACTTTTGGTGTTACATTATATAAGTAGTTATTTTTTTATATTAACAATATTAATTTTTTATGGGAGGTTAAAAATGCCGAAAGTCTTAATTCCGACTAAATTGGATAAAGCTGCTGCACAGCTTTTGAAGGACAATAATTATGAAGTAGTACAGGATGCCGCCACTCCGTTGGCAGATTTGTGCAAAGCAAACAGTGATGCACAGGTTTTGATCGTCCGCAGCGAAGCAGTTACCGCTGAAATCATCGACTTGTTGCCGAAATTGGCGTTGGTTGTTCGTGCCGGTGCTGGTTACAATACTATTGACATCAAGTACGCTCGCAAACGCAATGTAGATGTAATGAACACTCCGGGTGCAAACTCTAACGGCGTTGCAGAAGAAGTAATCGCTCTTATCCTCGCAGGTTTCCGCAAGGTTGTTCCTGCTGATATCTCTACTCGTAAAGGCGATTGGGAAAAATCTAAATTCATGGGTCGTGAACTTACCGGAAAAACTGTCGGTATTTTGGGCTTGGGACACATCGGTCAGCTTTTGGTAAAACGCTTGGCCGGATTCGAAGTAAAAGTTCTCGGATTTGACCCGGTTATGTCTGAAGCAATGGCAGAAAAAATCGGCGTTAAACTTTGCAGTGTTGCAGAGATTTTTGCTGAATCAGATATTATTTCATTGCATATTCCGGAAAATAATGAAACCCGCGGTATGATCAATGCAGGTTTGCTTAACACTATGAAAGACGGCGCAATGTTGGTTAACTGCGCTCGTGCAGGTATCATCAATGAAGACGATTTGCGTGCAGTTAAAGCAGAAAAGAATTTGATTTTCTGTAACGATGTTTATCCGAAAGATGCCGCAGGCGAAAAGAGTGTTGCTGATATTGCAGACGTTATGCTTCCCCACTTGGGCGCAAATACTTTCGAAGCAAACTACACTGCTGCAATCCGTTCTGCTGAACAGACTATTGCTTATTTCGAGCATGGCATTACCTCTGCGGTTGTCAATAAGGCGCTTCCTGACGGTTTGGATGCTAAATATCAGCAGTTGGCTTACGCTTTGACCGCTCTTGGCAAAGCATATTTGCAGAATGGCAAAGTTGTTAGAGTTGAAACCAGTTTCTATGGCGATCTTGCTCAATTCTCTAAATGGATGACTCCGCCGATTGCTGCGGCTTTGGCAGGTGATTCTGCTGCAGACTTTGCTTCCGGCGATGCAAAAGTTGTTTTCGAAGCAAACGGTATCGAACTTGTAAATCGTGAAGTCGATAATGACAAAAAATACGGTCAGTCAATGACAATTGATTTGCTCGCTACTGAAAATGACCAAATCAAAAAAGTCAGCGTCAGAGGTACTGTCACTGAAAATACTATGATTATCTCTCGTATCAATGATTATGAGCATATTTACTTCGATCCCAATGGTCAGCACTTGCTCGTTGAGTATCAGGACGCTCCCGGTGTGATTGCTAAAATCGCTACTATCCTCAGCAATGCAGGAATCAATATCACCGATATTCGCGCTCCGCAGGACTTGAATAACGGTACTTCTATGACTGTAATTACTGCTAATAAAGCGATTTCTGATGACATCGTAGCAGAAGTTAAACAAGCAACTTGCGCCAATAACGCTTTTGCTTTCAATTACATTAAACAGTTTTAATGCAGGAAAGCAGGTTATAATGGCAAAGGGAACAGTAGTTCAAAAAATTATCGATAAGCATTTTGTCAGCGGTGAAAAGGTCGCAGGTCAGCCGGTCGCAATCAAAATCGACCAGACTTTGACCCAAGATGCCACCGGGACTATGGCTTATTTGGAGCTTGAAGCAATGGGTGCAGAGAAAGTTGCTACTGAACTCTCTGTCTCATACGTCGACCACAATATGATGCAGAATGGTCCCGAAAACCGCAATGACCACATGTATTTGCAGGGTGTTGCTGCCAATAAGGGTGTTGTTTTTTCTGCTCCGGGTAACGGAATTTGCCACCAGGTGCATTTGGAGCGTTTCGGCGCTCCGGGAAAAACCTTGTTGGGTTCAGACTCTCACACTCCAACCGGTGGAGGTATCGGTATGATTGCAATTGGTGCAGGCGGACTTGATGTGGCTTTGGCAATGGCAGGTAAACCTTTCCGGTTGAATTATCCGAAAATTATCGGAGTTAAGTTGACCAATAAACTTAATCCCTGGTGTGCTGCGAAAGATGTGATTTTGCATCTTTTGAGCATTCTTACAACCAAAGGTAATGTCGGTTCAATCGTTGAATATTTCGGCGACGGAGTTGCTTCTTTGAGCGTTCCCCAGCGTGCTACAATTACCAATATGGGTGCGGAACTTGGTGTAACAACTTCGGTTTTCCCGTCAGATGAGGCGACCGAGCAGTTTTTGAAGGCACAGGGCAGAATAGATGTTTATACCGAACTTAAAGCCGATGCCGACGCCGAGTATGACCGCGTTATCGAAATCGACCTTGCACAGGTTGTCCCGATGGCAGCTTGTCCGTCAAGTCCCGATAATGTCAAAAAGGTTGCTGAACTTAATGAAATTAAAGTTTCACAGGTGATTATCGGTTCATGTACCAATAGTTCATATACTGACTTGGCAATGGTTGCAACTGCGCTTAAAGGTCGCAGAGTTGCTCCGAGCGTAACTCTTTCAATCGCTCCCGGAAGCCGTCAGGTTTTGGAAATGCTTTCTCGCAACGGCATGCTTGCCGATATGATCGGGGCAGGGGCGAGAATTTTGGAAACCGGTTGCGGTCCGTGTATCGGTCAGGGACAGAGCCCGGCAGATGATACTGTAACTTTGCGTACATTCAATCGTAACTTCGCCGGCAGAACCGGAACTAAAGGCGACCAGGCTTATTTGGTAAGTCCTGAAACCGCAGTAATTTCTGCTTTGACCGGTTACTTTACTGATCCCAGAAAAGCAGATTTTGATTATCCGGTAATCGAAAAAGTTGAGCAGTTCCTCATTAATGATAATATGATTATTCGCCCGGAAGTCGCAGAAAGTACCGAAATTATTCGCAAAAGAACCATCGGTGCGCCTCCGGTAAATCAGGCTCTCCCGGAAAAAATCGACGGCGTGGTTGCAATTAAAGTTGGTGACAAAATCACTACCGACCATATCATGCCAGCAGGTATTCACTTGAAGTTGAGAAGTAATATTCCTGCTTATTCAAAGGTGGTTTTTGAGTGCTTCACCGAAGCAGGTAAACCCTCTTTCGCAGAGAGATCAAGTGCAATTCGCGACAACGGTAAACACAGTATTATCGTCGGTCGTGACTCTTACGGTCAAGGTTCAAGTCGTGAACACGCTGCAATTTGCCCGATGTATTTGGGGGTAAAAGCAGTTATCGCTATGGCGATTGAGCGTATTCATAGT
>JAZRSP010000004.1:0-13396 GCA_045651565.1 Victivallaceae bacterium
AAATAAATTAGGTAATCGTGGTGTTTTCTTGAATGTTTTAGTGCGATGAAGACTAAAACTCGTAGATAGTAAAAAAATTGTTTTTTTTGAATTTTGATTTTTATATAATTATTAATTAAAATTAATAAAATACCTGAAAAAGTTACTTGAAAAAATAATTTGTCATGCTATATTATCAAAAATATTTATTTTTTTACTATAACAATTTTTGGGCAAAAATGGCTAATAAAGACTCGCAAAATAAAAAAACTAACTTTTCTTTTATGCTGCTTTTGGCAATTGGTATTGTCTTGGCAAGTTTAATTTTTATCTATCCGGTTTACAGCCGTTATGTAAAAGCACAGAATGAACGTAGCCACTTGGAGCAATTGTTGCAGGAGAAAAAAGTAATCAATGCCGCTTTGATAAAAGAACAATACGACTTGCAGCACAATCCCAAAGCAGTTGAAAAGGTCGCTCGTGAACTTTTTGAATACTGTCGCGAGGGGGAAACCATCATGGTTTATGATAGCACCGAAGCCCAAAGACTACTGGAAAATAAATAATCGTTTCAGGAAGAACCTATGTGCGATGAATTTGACAAAACTATCGAGTTAGACAAAACCTCTGAATTTGGAGATACTTCCAATAATACTACGGCTTTTTACGGGGAAAAAACTATCATTATCTCCGAAAAAAACTTTGAGAAAAACAAGAGTTTAGCAAAAAAACTTGCTTTGGAATTTCAATTGCGTCAGCAATCAAATAAAAAAGAGTCTTCCTCCAAAAATCTGAAGACTTTTTTCCAATTTTCAGGAAACACCTCAATCATAAACCTTTTTGAGAAAAAAGTCGATGTAGAAGACCATATAAAAAATACTGCAACTAAAAAAATTGCCAATAATTCTGAATCAATTTATGAAATTTCTACATCAGCCGAGAAAACCCATAATATTCACGACGACTTCGAAATTGTAACTAAACTCGCCGAGGGCGGACAAGGTTATATTTCCAGTGCCGTTGATAAAAAATTAGGCAGAATTATTGCGGTTAAATCTCTGCATGATAACTTAAAAGAGAACGAAAATGCCAGACATAACTTTATTACGGAAGCCAAAATTACCGCTCAACTTGATCACCCGGGAATTGTTTCGGTTTACTCCATAGCCACTGACCGGGAGAATGGTTTGCATTTGGCGATGAAACTTGTCAATGGTGAAACTCTGGCAGACCACTTGTATTCAGTTATAACCAACTACCGCAAGCATGGAGTGAAGAAATTTAATGAGGAAAAATCTATCCGCAACCGCTTGAATATTATCATCAAAAGTTGCGAAGCTATCGCCTATGCCCATAATAGAAATGTAATGCACTGCGACCTCAAACCGGAAAATATTATGCTGGGACAGTACGGCGAAACTTACATCATGGACTGGGGAATTGCCAAGTTGATTAAAAATATCAATCAGGAGAACTTATCAACTAAACTTACCGCCGGGACACCATGCTATTTTGCTCCGGAAGTTCTGAATCATAAGGAAGTTGACCAGAGAACAGACATTTACACATTGGGGGTAATTCTCTTCGAAACTGTCTATTTAAAAAAGGCTTTTACCGGAGATTCTGAACTTGAAATTATGCAGAATGTGAAAAATTACAACATCAATAGTTTCAAACATGCTTTCAATGTTTCGGTGAGCAAAGACTTAACTGCGATTATCGTGAAAGCTCTCGCTTATAACCCGGACGACCGCTATCAAACTGTCGATGAATTGCTCGAAGATATTACACATTTTTTGAATAATGAAGAAACTATTGCATTGCCGGACAACATTTTTGATAAGATGATTCGCTGGGCTTCAATACACTTCAAACGGGTTTTTATTGCACTTTTGATTGCGCTTTTGAGCATAGCGGTAATATCTTTTGTCTGGATTTTTCAGAATATAAAAAGTTCCAGAGAGGCATTCCGTAGAGAGGTGTCTTTCAGTCAAGCTTATTCCAGAAATCAAAAAACTGCGACACAGATAAATTTGCAGATGAATTATGTTGCTGATTCAATAAAAATTATCAGTTCAAATTTAACATTTTTGCTTGAAGATAAAAATGTGAATTTCTCTCATAATACAAAATCATATTTTAATAGCAATCAAGCAAGTGTAAATAATGAAAAACCCTTTGATGCTGCAATGGGATACTACTTTATAAATCCATACACTTTTAATGCTTTGGGGTATTTCAATACTCGGAATTTGCCTCAAACCGAGGTGGATTCACTCATGGATAAACTTCAACTGCTCCAAAATTCATTGCTGCGAACCATTCAGGAGAGTGATGTCTTAGATAGGATAAATAAACAGCAATCTGCCGATTTCGAACGCAGTGAAACCCCTGTTACACTGCTCTTTTTCGGATTCCAAAACGGACTTTTTGTGACTTATCCCGGACTTGTCCAGCAGCTGCCGAACTTCCACCCGACCGAGAGGGTTTGGTATAAACAGGCAATGTCTATCAATCAAAACAATAATGTTGCATGGTGTAAACCGTATACTGATGTCATCACCCAACGACCGACAATCAGTTGTGTCGCTCCGGTGATGGGAAAAAATGAAAAAATCGGGGTTGTCGGTGCCGATTTGGACTTGAATGCCATTATCGACTTGATTAAAAAAAGCGGGAATGCTTACGCTTACACCGATGAAAAATGCCTCGTCAGAGAAGACGGTACCGTTTTTTTGACCATTGCACCCAAAAAAGAAGATGAGCAAATTATTGAGTTGAACTTAACCAACTCACCGAATTTCAAACCTTCGTATGTTTTCAGAAATATAAAATTGAGAAAAAACGGTTTCGTAATTTTTAATAGAAACGGCTTCAAAGAAATATACATGTTCAGTTATATCCGGCAATTACGCTGTTACTATGTAGAAAAACTTAACTATGAGAAATTGCTGGAATATTCTCTAACCGAATTAGAAGATCATGAAATTTAAATTCCTTGCCGAAGTTTGCAACAATTTAAAATACTCTTTCAATGATAAGTTACCGATTGCTCAAAAAGTCGATGAAATCAAAAAAATTTGGTCTGAAAATCAGGTGATTATTTTGGGCGGTGCCACCGGAAGCGGAAAAACTACCCAATTACCCAAAATCGCTCTCGCAATCGGCAGAGGCAGACAAGGCAGAATTTGTTGTACCCAACCGCGCCGTATTGCCGCAATGTCCATGGCAAGAAGAGTCAGCGAGGAATTAAATTCTGCTTGCGGAGAGGAAGTCGGCTATCAGGTACGGTTTGATGACCATTCTCAAAAAAACACCGTCATAAAATTTGTTACTGACGGGATACTTTTAAGTCAAACACAACACGACCGCAAACTTTTGGAATACGACACAATCATCATTGACGAAGCCCACGAACGGAGTTTGAATATCGACTTCCTTATGGGGTATTTGAAAAATCTTTTGCAAGTTAGAAAAGATCTGAAAGTTGCAATAGCTTCGGCAACACTTGACTTGGAAAAATTCTCCAAGTTCTTTGACAATGCGCCGATTATTGAACTTGAAGGAAAAACTTATCCAATTGAGCATATTTACTTGCCGCCATTGACTTTGGATGAGGATTTGGATGAACACTTTTTGAGGGGAATTAACTTTATTAAAGAAAATTGTCCGCCCGGCAATATTCTCTGCTTTTTCCCCGGCGAGAGGGAAATTAATGATTGCAAAAAAATTCTGGAATCTCAAAACTTCCAAAATACCGAAATTCTTCCGCTTTATGCCAGATTAAGCAGTGCCGACCAGCAAAAAGTTTTCCGCACAAGCGGTAAAAATAGAATTATTCTTTCGACCAATGTTGCCGAAACTTCGGTAACTATCCCCAATATCAACTACTGTATCGATTCCGGCTTGGCGAGAATCAGCCGATACAATGTGCGGTCACGAGTTCAGGAACTTAAAATTGAACGAATCAGCAAGGCATCTATCAAACAGAGAAGCGGTCGCTGCGGGCGAACTTCAGAGGGGACAACTCTGCATTTGTATAGTGAAAGTGACTTTGAGAGAGCCGAAGAATTTACCGCGCCAGAAATTCATCGAACCTCGCTTGCCGGTGTAATTTTGAAAATGCTCGCCCTGAATCTTGGCGATATTAATAAATTTCCCTTTATTGATCCGCCGACAAAAAACCGCATTACCGAGGGAATCAAAACCCTTGAAGACTTGGAATTGGTGAGAAATCACGGAAGCAAACTTACCAAAATCGGCTACGATGTTGCCAAACTGCCGATAGACCCCCATTTAGGGAAAATGCTTGCACGAGCAACTATCGAAAAAGTCGTGCCGGAAATCATTGTCATTTGCAGTTTTTTATCAATACAGGATATTCGGGAAAGACCGATAGAGAAAGAACTCCTTGCGGATACGGCACATCGTCAATATTTTGACCCGAGGTCGGACTTTTTGACAATTTTGAATATGTATAATGCCATTGTAATTGGAACAGAAAACTTTAAATCTCACGGTGCAGTCCGCCGTTTTGCCAAAGCAAACTTTTTTAATTACAAGCGGATTTTGGAGTGGCAAAATCTGATTAATGAACTTTTTGACTATGCAATTGAACTTGATTATATTCAGGATTTGCCGGAGTCATTAATTTTTGAAAATACGCCTTATGAGCAAGTACACTCGGCAATTTTGGCAGGGATACCACGGCAAATTGCCAAGTTCGATGCCGAGAAACAACTCTATTGCGGCACTGCCAATCGCAAGTTTACCATCTTCCCCGGTTCAGCTCTTTACGGCAAAAAAAAGAAAAATCCCGAATGGCTTATCAGTTTCGCAATCGTCGAAACCGGCAAGGTTTTCGGGCGAATGAATGCAGAAATTCAACCGTCTTATATCGAGAGCGTTATTCCTCATATTTGCAAAGCAGTCTATGATAAGCCGCAATATGATGAAAACAATTCTTTCGTCTATGCCAACAAAAAACTTATGGCAGGCGGTTTGACAATTATTAATAACCGTCGGGTACATTATGGCAATATCAACCCGATTGAGGCGAAAAAAATCTTTATCAGAGAGGCTTTTATCAATACTCCATTGAATATCCCATCAAGTTTTGTAAGTAGACATTTCCAGAAACTTGAAAGTATCAAAAAACTTGAATTGAAACTTCGTAAAGTCGATACTTTAATTGATAATGATGCGATTTTTGACCACTTCATGCAAGTTCTGCCGCCGGATATTTTTTCAGGAAAGAACTTGAAAAACTTTATTGACAAAGACTCGCGTGATTACTCAATGAAACGCAGTGATATGATTTATGAGTATTGGCGAAATCAGTTTGCCGAATCAGATTACCCGGACTATCTTACATTTGATAATTGCAAATTTAAAATTATTTACCGCTACAATCCCGGTGATACCGAGGACGGACTTTTTCTGATGGTTCCGGAAGAAAAATTGCATGTTTTGCCGCCTTATGCACTTGATTATTTAGTTCCGGGATATCTTGCGGACAAGGTTGAATTTATGCTTAAATCGCTTCCGAAAGTAGTAAGACAAAAATTTACTCCGATTAGCGAATGCACCCAAAAATTTATGTCACAAATAAGAAATAATGAACTTTTTACCGATACTCACCTGAAAAAATTGATTTGTGAATTTCTGCATGATAATTACGATTTGGAGATTTTTGTCCGTGATTTTGAAAATTGCCAACTCCCGGAATATTTAACAATGAAAATGGTACTTTTAGATAGCGATAATCGGGCAATTGACATCTTTGAAGAAGTCCCAAACAACAATACTTTCAGCTCAAAAATCAGCGTGAATTATGATGTTTTGCATAATTTCAGCACCACAAATGAGAGCGACTGGCGGAGCGATTTAGTGCTGCCATTGGAATATGAAATTCCTGACAGTAATGGCAAAAAGGCTTATATCGGCCTCACCGATGAGGGAGAGAACTCTATCGGGTCACATGGATTTTTGGATATCCATGAAGCCAAACTCAACCATCGACAAGGCGTTTTAAGAGTTTTCAAAATTCGCAACAAGGAGCAGGTCAAATTTATTAAACGCACCATTAAACTACCTCGTGAACTGCTTTTAAGTTTTTTTGCCAATGACAGCGAAAAAAGTTATCTCGACGATATCATGGACAAAGTTATTGAGAATGCACTCGGTGATAATTTATGGGAAAATATCCGCTCCCGTGATGAATATTTACTTCGCGAGCAAACTGCGACCATGAATTTCGGCGACTCCGCGGATAAAATTTGCGACGATTTGAGAAAACTCTATGCTCAATACGAAAAACTTAATACCCTGATAAAGACGGTAAAAATGCGTCTTCGTACCAAATTGGAAGATTTGACGATGCAGTTAGACTTTCTTTTCTCCAAAGGTTTTTTGAAGCGCAACGATATCATGCAGAATTACCCACGTTACTTGCGTTCAGCGCAAATCCGAACCGAAAGACTCAATTCTGATTACGCCAAAGATTGCCGCAAAAAAGAGGCAATAGAACTCTATATTGACGAATTTTTTAACGCATTGAATAAGGTTAATGACATCACTGATTCCCCGGAATTGTATAATTATTGGCTTTTGTTGGAAGAAGCCAGGATTGTTACATTCACTCCTGAAGTACCGACAAAAACAAAAAATGTTCTTACCCAGCTTGCTAATTCCTACAACAATCTCCACCATTAAATTTTTTGTTTTTAGAGAGCGGGAGAAAGTCTTTCCCCCTGCTTAAAAGAACTGCCATAAAATAGGTAAAAAACAATTGTTCTTCATCCTAAAAAATATATTCTTAATATCTGGAAAAGCGTTTTCTGAATGTACATTTTTGGCAGAATGGTTCAATGACGGTATTTTTTGAAAAGTTTTTACAGATGTTTTTTAACCTTGGAGAATTGATTATTGCCAAAAAATCATCAATCTGATCAATATTACCCAAATTAATAACACCCTCTGAATCCAGGCAACATGGCACAACTGTACCATCAAGCAATACTCCTAACTGTGAACTTCCGCCATGACAAAAACCTTTTACTATCCCTCCATGACTATTTTCCGCCACATTTATCGGCCAATCAAACCTGCTGTCGATATTCAAATACAAATTTTTGTAAAGTTTTTTACTTCTGCGGTTTTGGGGGATTTTTATCTTCGGCAACTCAAAAAATTGTGCGACCTTGTCCAAAATTAATACATTTTTCTGAGCATCATCGGTTGAATAATTCCATAAACGAAAATTGATAAAAACATCACTTCTTTTTTCGAGTAAAAGTTTGGAAAACTCCAAAATTTCCGCTAAAACTTTTGAGTTTATCTCTTCATCATTGAGTGCATGAAGTGAAAAATTTATCTGCTTAAAAAAGGGATTTTCAAGTAACGCATCAACCTTTTCATTACTTAAAAGTGTCCCGTTACTGGTAATTTTGAAGTTGAGTTTATATTCATTTAAAATTGAAAAAACTTCCAAAATATTTTTATGCAGCAAAGGCTCGCCCAGAACATGCAAATACACTTCATCGGCATAATCAACTATTTTTTTGACCCGATCCCGAAAATTTGCAGCTGAAACGAACCCCTTTGAGCGTTTTGTCTGCGCACAAAACTCACATTTTTTGTTGCAATTATTAGTTATTTCCAGATAAATTTTCAACTTGTGCAGCCTGTTTTTATCTGATTGTACCGCCATCTAAAATTGTACGAATTGCCTGTGCCATGGTTGCCAGACGATGCGGTTTAGCCAAAAATCCCTGCGCTCCCGCCTCCAAAAGATTTTTCACCTCTTCACCGGAAACAAAACCGCTGGAAAGAAGAATTTTTGCTTCGTTGTCAATTTCTCTAATCTGCTTAAATGCTTCATAGCCATTAAGTTGTGGCATAATCATATCCAAAAGCACCAAGTCGATACCTTTGGGATTCTCCCGATAAATTTCTACTGCATCCAAGCCGTTTTCAGCCAAAATAACTGAATATCCCAAGTCCTGCAATGCTTCACTCAAAAAATCCCAAATATCATCATGGTCATCCACAACTAAAATTGTTTCATTTCCTCTTGGCAGTGCATCCATTTCTTACTCTCCTCCAATTTTATGTTGTTATAATTTTTTAGCCAATCTTGCCTTAATTTTTTCCGCAATTTCGTCGGCTTCGCCTGCTTCATATTTCAACTGGCGCCAATTCCAATAGAATCCGTCTTCAACACCTCTAGGCACTACATGCAAGTGTGCATGATTAACCACCTGTCCTGCCGCAGTTCCGTCTGCTAAATGCAAATTAAACGCATCATAATCACACTCGCGGCGAAGTGCGATACCGATTTGCGAACCGACTTTAAACATTCTGCCGGCAGTTGCCTCATCAATAGTTGAACTTGATTCGCTATGTTTTTTCGGAATTACCAAGATATGCCCCTTATTAATCGGTGCAATATCCATAAAGGCATAAACCAAATCATCTTCATAAATTTTCACGCTCGGAATTTCTCCGGCAATAATTTTACAAAAAATACAATTATCCATTTTTCACTCCTTTTTATCTGTTAATCTCTCTTAAATACTGCCTCAATTGCTCTTCGGCTGCCGAAAACAGTCAAAATATCTTCGGCCTCCAAAACCACATCAGGACTCCAAATATCCTCTTCCGGACCATTAACCTTTTTGATCAGCAAAACCGTAATATGGTAACGATTCCGCATGTCCAATTCTCTCAAAGTCTTGTTCTGCATTTCGCTCGGCACACCGACCTCAGCAATTGCATAATCTTTGAACTTAAACATATCCTGAATATTGTCCATGGTCAATCTTTGGGCCAAACGCTCTGCGACATCGAGTTCCGGCTGAATAATTTCATCAACTCCGATTCGGGAGAGGATTTTCCCTTGAATAGGCGTACTTGCTTTGGCGTAAACCTTTTTTACACCCTCCTGTTTAAGCAGAGTTACTGCCAAAATCAAGTCTTCAAAATGTGAACTCATACACAAAACTACTGCGTCAAACTGCTTGACATTAAGTTCTTTCACCACCTCTTCATTGCTGACATCGGCGACAATTGCTTCAGAAACATACTCTCTGCAATCGCCTACTTTCTGCTCATTAATATCGACAACAACGACATTATTATTTCCTTTGCTCAATTCGAGAGCCAAAGTTTTTCCGAAAGCGCCAAGCCCGAAAACCGCATAATTCCCACGCATAAAAAACCTCCTGTTTTTAAAGGATATATTATCCGATAATTACCTTTTCTTCCAAATATTTCAAATGTGTCTGTTTTTCTTTCTGCATTAGAAACAAAAACAATGTCAATGGTCCAATTCGACCTAAAAACATATAAATTATTACCAAAATTTTTGAATTAAATGTATTGGAAGCAGTTGCCCCCATTGATAAACCGGTTCCACCAAGCGCAGATGACATTTCAAAAAGTGATCTCTGCAAAGTTTCTCCGGTTTCAGATTGAAAAATCGCTCCGCCGATAAAAGCCAAAATTATGAAAATTGTGGCAATCGTAAAGGCTTTCAAAATATTATTCATCGGAATTTCACGCTTGAAGCAGAGAATTTTCGGTTTGCCGGTGATTGTGGCAAAAAACGCCATGAAAATAAGTGCTAATGTAGTAACTTTCATCCCCCCCGCAGTTGAGCCGGGTGCACCGCCAATAAGCATCAATGCAATTGAAATCGCCACACTTCCCGAAGCAAGTGTACTCATATCTATTACATTAAATCCTGCCGTTCTCGCAATCGCAGACTGAAAAAAGGCATCGACATAACTTATCGGCATGCCGGATTTGTACTGCGAAAATTTAATCACAAACATCCCGATCAAAATTAATAAAAATGATACCAAAAGAATTAATTTACTGGTTATCGGCATGCTATTAAACGCTCTGCTCCATGTATAATGTTTATCGCTTTTCCGCATTGACTTGAATGCGACGCTTATATCATGAACTGCATACATGCCAATACCGCCCAAAACAGCCAGAGTCGCAATGACAATTTTTATCAATGCAATACGACCGACTAAACTGTCATCCAAAGGACTGAATCCGGCATTGCAAAATGCAGAAATTGAATAAAACAATGAATACCACAATGAGTCATAAATATTAAAACCGTCAAGCAGAAATCCTGCCAGAAGTACAATCATACCGATTAATTCAACTATCATGGTATAAATTGTAATCTCTTTAAGCATATTTTCCATACCGTTCTGGTTATGGCTTTCGGTGATATTTGATATAACCCGATTGGTACTCCAACCGACACTTTTTCCCATAAAAAAGATTATAGAAGCACTCATGGTCATAATTCCGATACCTCCGATTTGGATCAGAAGCATAATCAAAATCTGTCCCAAATAACTGAAGTTGCTCAACGGCAAAATCGCGAGTCCATTCACGCAAACCGCACTCGTACTGGTAAAAAAAGCATCAATCCATGACAATTCGCCGAAACTGTCTTCATTATACATTATCGGTAATTTAAGCAACAAAGCACCTGCTATAATCATGATGATAAAAGACAATATGAAGTAAAATTGACTTTTTTTAATTGTACTCAATACCATAATTCAACCTCAATAACCTGCGGTAATTTGAGCAAAACTATTCATTGTAATTGCTGAAAAATTACCACGCTTCTACAATTGACTGAACAATTTTTTGAGCTGCATCTCTACACGCCATCATGGTCGCTCTCTGACGCATTACATCATTATCAGCTTTTGCTTGAAATGTAGCATAACCCTCTACTGTCGAACTGACCAGAGGTTCTTTAACTCCTGGTACAATTGCTGAGTACTCTACGACAACTCGCACTCTCCACTCCATTGGGTGGTAAATTCCGTCGCCCCAATCACGGCCTGCAATTTCAGAAAAACCGACAGAAATTATGCGGGCAAAAACGATTGCATCTGCCACTTTGCGGCTGGTAAGTTCCAAAGAACCGTCAGTCATGAACTCTTCGGAAAGCAGCTGTTTTAGTTGATAAGAAATATTGTAAGCAGCAGTATCATTGGTAATATCACCGATTGCAATACTTTTCAATTGCGGGTGCGCCACACTGCCGAACTTATAACCGCAAGACGAAGTCAAAAGTACCAACACGGCACAAACACTTGAAAGAATAATTTTTTTCATCACACAAATCCTTTACTTATTTGGGGTAATATGCAAATCATAAACCGGCAAAAGAAATTTTTGAGATTCAGACGGGTGTTCCAATAACTCTTTTTCTTCGCTGACCATTTGGAAATTCTCATAAGACTGCAATCTTGACTTAACTTCGGGAGTAACGCTTTTAGGAATATACTTGCTATCCATTGCCACCAGAAGTTTCTCTGCTTTTTCTGCGTAAATTGAGTCCGGATATTTGGAAACGACTTCTCCTGCATAGCGTATTGCCGCCTCAATTTTTCCGCTTTTCTTATAAAATTCAGCCATATCCAAAAGTCTTTTTGCCTGCAAATCTTTAATTTTTAGCAGCCATTTATCCACCAAATCATTTTCTTCCGCCTGGGGATATTTCTGCTTGAATCTATTACAAACTTCTATTGCTTCCTGGGCATAGAAGTTATCTCCATCGCCCTTGTGTGCCAAAAACATCAACTGCTCAGCCAAAAGCAAATATGCATAACGGAAATCAGGATCATTCTCTTCCAACTGCACAATTTCACGCAAGTGTTTGAGAGCTTCCTCGTTTTTTTTCGCCTCAATCAAAAACACCGCAAGCCTCATTCTTGCTAAATGCGCCCCCTCGGCGAAAGGCCCCAAAGCCAACGCGCGAGTATAAAGTTCCTCGGTTTTGTCCTCTCCATGCAACCACGGAATCCAGCGAAGCGTCCAGTATGACTGCTCTCTCTCTCCGGCGAAGTAAGCATTACCGATTTCAAAAAGTCGATTAATCTGCTTAACTGAATCGGTATAATTGCGATAACGGACAATCATTTTATCGATAGCATTGAACTCTTTATAAAGCATACCGCCTGCTCTGTAACTATCGATAGCCAGTTGAAGCGAGTTTGCTTTCATCACACTGTCAGGAGCAACTTCTTCTGCTTTCAAAGCAAATTCACCTGCTTCGTCGTATTCTTCTGCCTCAAATTTCTCCAAAGCGACATTATAATACTGCTTAAATTTCTCATTTTCTGCTTGAATATCGTTGCTTTCTTCGGTAAAGAAATTCAGAGAAAAGCCAAGCAGAAGAGTTAAACAAAAAAGTTTCTGCAATGTGATTTTCATTTATTTTTCCTTATTTTAATTATATACGACAAGAGAAAATTGATGATACGATAATACCTTTCGCTCCGACAGCATAGAGTTTGTCCATAATTTCATTGATTTCTTTTTTGGCAATCATCGACTTAACTGCCACCCAATCGGCATTATTCAAAGGTGACACGGTCGGAGATTCAATTCCTGGAGTAAGTTTGCAGCCTGCTTCCAAATTTTTCTTCTCGATATCATACTCAATCATGACATATGAACGAGCAAGCAAAATACCGCGAACACGAGCAATAAGTTTCTGAACCGCGGGCAAGTTTGCCACTTCCTCGTTGCGAGCAATAAGCAATGCCTCAGAGAAAAGAATCGGCTCTCCGGTAATTTCCAAGCCGGCTTCAACTAAAGTTCTACCGGACTCAACCACATCGGCGATACAGTCTGAAACACCCAACTGAACAGAAATTTCAACTGCTCCGTCCAAGCGGACGACAGAAGCATTAATTCCGCGTTTTTTCATGTCGGCTTTGACAATTTCGGGGTAACTTGTAGCAATTCGTTTTCCCTCGAACTGGTCAATGGTCAAGTTTGAATTTTTCGGTACAGCATAGCAGAAACGAGATTTACCGAATTCCAAACCGAGCAGTTCCACTACATCAACGCAACTATCGACAGTCAAATCACGACCGGTAATTCCCAAGTCAACGACTCCGTTACCCACATAAACCGCAATATCACGAGGGCGCAGGAAAATAAAATCAATTTCATGTTCGCTATCATGAACAATCAACTCACGACCATAGCGAGAACACTTATACCCGGCTTCTTTAAGCAACTGAACTGCACCCTCTGAAAGTGCCCCTTTATTCGGCAATGCAATCTGTAACATTTTATTTAACTCCATATATTACAAGTATTTATAGACATCTTCAAGTTCCAAATCATTTGCAATCATCATTACTTGCAAGTGATAGAAAAGTTGTGAAATTTCTTCAGCGGTTTTTTCTTTTCCCTCATATTCAGCAGCCATCCAAACTTCGCCAGCCTCTTCGACAATTTTTTTCCCGATGAAGTGTTTGCCCTTGTTAAATTCTTTTACAGTACCTGAATTTTCATCTTGTGCTTGAATTTTGTTTTTCAACTCAACAAAAAGTTCTTCAAATTTTTTCATTTTTTA
>JAZRSP010000005.1:0-1736 GCA_045651565.1 Victivallaceae bacterium
TGATCAAATTGACTTAAATCAATATTCATAGTATCACCTCTTATGCTGCGGGCAGCGGCAGGTATTCCACAAATTCCGCATGGTAATGTTTCAGCATAAAACGCCGGACAGTTTGTTTGACATATCCGGGAATCCAGGTCATTGCCGGTATCGGATCAAACCAGAATATTCCCGCTTGCATAATGATTACGCTCCAACGGTTCCTCTGAAACCAACGCAATACACGCTTGGCGATTTTACTGTTTTTGCGGCGTAATTCAGAGAGAAAGAACATTGTAGCATTGATTTTCATCTAATCCTCCTTTCGGGTTGTTCGTACAAAAAATCCGCAAATGGCATCAGAGAGGCTTGTCCTCTGCCACTTGCGGATCATACAACCCGGAAAGAGAGAAACTAATTTTAGGTAAATATTGCAACGAGTTAAGAAAAAATTTTTACTTATTTTTAATTTTTGTTCTTTACATTTTTCTTTTTGGCTATATATTTAAGTTTAATTATTACATTTAAAAGTAAAACGATTTTCAGAATTTGATTTCACAGCGAAATTCTGAGTTTTTCGCCTCAAAAAGCAGTTCAGAATAGAGGGTGGCGTTAAAAAAACGCCATTTTATTAAAATAAAACTTGTGTAGGTTTTTAATTACACTTGTATATTCTATTGATTAGGAACAGTTTGCAGAAAACCTCAAACTGTTCCTTTTTCGTTTTCAGAATTTGGTTCTATACGCCAATTTGCCTCGCATAACAAGTTGTAATTTCTGAAAAGGGTGGATACCTTCCTCAAATTTTCATTTGACGGAAAGAAAATCCAAGTTTTTTGCATTGTTCCTGCCAACTGTCCGGCAAACCTTCCGTGAGCTGTGACAATGACAGCCCATCAGGAATATTGCCATTCAAAATATCCTCGACAATGGATGGGGCAAGATTAAATAGTGAAACAATCCTGGTTACATAGGCTTCGGAAAGTCCTACCGTTTTTGCCAATTGCGGAATATTGGCGGCTTCACCGGAAAACAACATATCAGACCATTTCCACGATAACGCAATTGCCCGCAGTAAAGAATGCCGATTGTTTTCGTAACTGATGCCTACGATTTCGATGTGAGTTTGTCCGGAACAAGTTTTGATATTGATTGGGGTGGCAATTATCAGATGATTGTCTTTCCGTTTGGTATGCGACAATGTAACTAAAAAATATTTCTCATCAACTCCAGTTTCATGATTCTGAAATAAGATTCAGCCTTGCATAGAATCACCTCAACAGAACTCTCGGCAATTTGCTTGATTTCCAAATTCATACAGATTGACGGCTCGGTCAAAATTCTCATCGTGCTTTTTGGCAATCTATCAAAAACTCATCGGCGCTACTTTGGCAAGTGCTGACCAGATTTTTTTTCATTATTGAAAGTTATTAAAAATTACTTGCTTTTTTACTGATATTGAAATATATTATGTAGGTGTCAAAGCTTCGAATAACGAATTTTATAATAAGGAATGGCAGGTTAAGATGGAAGATAAAAATGGAGATACGAGAGCAAAAAGAATTATGCATTGGATAATAGGGCTTGAAAATTATGTCAAGCGTACTCCCCAAGAACGTTTCATATTAAAAGTTGCAGTAACGGCGAAGAGTAGGTTTAACGCTGAGTTACGATTAAAATATTTAGACCGCATAACATTTTTAACAACCACTCTTATGTCTCTTGGGATGATATTTGTTCCTCTTATTCAGTTTACA
>JAZRSP010000006.1:0-7460 GCA_045651565.1 Victivallaceae bacterium
ACTTTTCTTTTTTGGAGTTATCTGTCCACGAAGACACATAATAAAAAAAAGACAAAAAAATTTTTTAATAGTACATGGGGTGCTGTTAAAATAGTAAATAGAGGTAACAAAAGAAAAAACCTCAGTTATGGCATTAATGAGGACGGTATTCCCATTGATGGTTTAATCAAAAGTCTAACAAAAAGGAGACAAAAAATGAAAAAATTTAATTTCACACTCATCGAATTGTTGGTAGTTATCGCTATCATCGCAATCTTGGCTGGTATGTTGTTGCCTGCCCTCAACAAAGCTCGTGAAAAAGCACGTGTAATCTCTTGTACATCAAATATTAAGCAGATTGCTACATCTGCAACACAGTACAGTGTAGATTATGAAGATTGGATTGTTATGGGTGTTGACTGGCGTTATGGTATTAATGATAACGCAATAGTTGGTGCTTTGGATCCATATTTGCCAAGAATTGATGCAAATCATGTAAATAAGATTTTTATGTGTCCAAGTCAGGCTGGAAATAATGGTGGTCAGACTTCTTATGCAAACTATATGGATTCTACTATCGTTAGTAAGTTTGGGCAAAGCACCTCTGCAGATATATTTACTTTTGTTTCTCAGGGTATGACAATGCCAAGTGGTGGTACAACACATGTGCTTTTTACCAGAATTAATAAGGCTCAAGATAAAGGCATTCACATTTACAATGATCACTTTATGTTGAATGGACATAATTCAACTATTAATGCAACTCGCCCAGATGGAAGTGCTTTCTCTTACAAGGTAACTGGTAAAGAAGAAGGTGTTACTTATCCTATTACTGGTTTGGGGAATAATGGTGGTTGGCAAGCAAGTATCTATAATATTTGCCAATATATTAGCGGTTTGAAATAAACCTATAATTTAGAAAAAATATAAAATTCTCACTAACTCCTCAAAATGGAGTAGGTGAGAATTAATTATTTATAGGCAGGAGATTTATGGAGCATTTAATTTTAGGTACTGATAGTTTATAGGATACAGTATTAATTTTCTTTTATTAAAGACTATGGAGGACAATTTTTCGTTGCAAAGACTCCACTGAATGACGGAGTTACCCCTGCGGAAAATCCAGCAAACGGGAACGAATGGTGACTAACGGTGTTAAGCATGCCAAAATAACTTTAACCGAAGCCAACTCCGCGATATGGTTCGCCGTCGAGCACGTTTCTCCTAGACTTCCTAGCAATATTCGCGTAAAACAAAACCAATTAACAGTACAAAAATAGGAGTTATAAAATAATTTATGAGTAATAAATTGATTAAAAGTTTTGATGATAAAATTTTTACCGCTGAAGCATGGGGGCGTGATGGTTTGAGGATTCGTATTCGCTGCAATGATCAAACTCAAACCTCTGATTGGGCATTGGATATTCCAGTTGCGAGTAACGCAGAAGTAATTGAAGATGAAAAAACTTCTGTTATCATCAATGGTAAAATCAAATTGGAACTTACTTCTATTTGGGGACATCCGATTATGATGAATTTTTATCGCAAAAGTGGTAATTCATGGGTTTCGATTCTCCGTGAAAAAGAGTATCCAGTTATTGCTCACTGGCCTGACCAATATTTTTGTAAGGACTCTTGTGGTAGTTTAAAAAAGGCGGATTTGCGGTTTGAAGCTAATAAAGATGAACGATTTTATGGCATGGGGGCAAATGATACTGGTTGTGTAGATTTAAAGGGTTGCGTAATAGACCTTTATCAAAGACACATAAAAGCACCTGTGCCGTTTGTTGTTTCAAGTCGCAAATACGGTTTTTTGTGGAATAATCCCTCGCTTGGCAGAGTTGAATTTGCTAAAAATATGACCCGTTGGACTTCGCAAGGAACACAGCAGATTGATTTTTATATCACTGCAGGGGATAGTTATGCTGATATTTTAGAAAACTATACAAGTGTTACTGGCAGAGCACCGAAATTTCCTGAATGGGCATCTGGATTCTGGCAATGCAAACTGCGTTATCATACTCAAGATGAGGTGTTGGAACTTGCGAAAGAGTTTAAGCGAAGAGATTTGCCGGTTTCGGTAATTGTTATAGATTATTATCACTGGAAAAATTTTGGTGATTGGAAAGCAGATAAAAACTGTTGGCCGGACCTTGCCGGACTTGCAAAAACTTTGAAGGAAATGGGGATTAAATTAATGATTTCTCCATGGACTTTGCTTGCCCCGGAGGGTGAGAATTACGAGTGGATGCAGAAAAACAATGCTTTCACTTTCCGACCGGATATGGATAATGACGACCCAATCTTTTTCGATAAACAAATTTTACGGCAGTATGACCCTACTAATCCGGTTGCGGCAACTCGAATTAAAGAAGCATGGAAGCGTAATTATGTGGATAACGGAATTGATATATTTTGGCTTGACCCTTGCGATGATTTTCATGAAATCGCAGATTATGACAAAGTTTTTTACCATATCGGTCCCGGAGTTGAGTGTCACTCTTTCTATGTAACGCAGCATCAAAAAAATATTTATGAGATGTTAAAAGAAAGCGGTGTGTCAGAAGTTTGTAATATTGTTCGAAATGCTTGGGCAGGGTCGCAACGCTATGGAGCATGCCTTGCTCCTCATGATATTGAATCTTCATGGAAGCACATGGAAGAATATTTTAAGGTAGGGCTGAATGTGATGATGAGCGGAATCGCCTGGTGGAACTGTGATATTGGTGGCTTCCATACCAAAGACTGGCTATCGGAGGATTTCAAGGAGCGAATGATTCGCTACTATCAATGGGGAGTCTTTATGCCTGTATTTCGGACGCATGGTTTCCGCCCGCATAATGAACCGTGGACATTTGGCGATGAAGTTTATCCGTATTTGCAAGAAGCGATTATGCTTCGAGAGAGATTGCGTCCGTATCTTATGGAACAGATGCGTTTAACTTCGGAAAGAGGGATTCCTGCCGTGCGACCGCTTTTTTTTGATTTTGAAGATGATGAGAAGTGTTATTCTATTGAAAATGAGGCGATGTTTGGGGCGGATATTCTCTTTGCACCGATTTTCCGATATGGGGCAAGAGATAGAAAAATTTATCTGCCGGAGGGTTGTAATTGGATAGATGCTTATACGGGTAAACTTTTAACCGGAGGGAGAGAAATTACCGCTTCTGCACCATTAAATCATATCCCGGTTTATGTGCGTGAGAGTGCCGAAAGTTTATTGAAATTGTTTGAGAAATAGTATGGTAGAAAAAATTTAAAAAAATAGTGATTTTTTTTAATTTGCTATTGCTTTTTTGTTTTTATGTGCTATAGTTATAATTGTAGCAGCAAAAGTTTTTTTGATGTGTTTTTTATTTTTAATATTAACTGTCTTCGATGGCAGATATGTAATAATCTCGCCATACTGCAAGTATTGGAGAAACACTGAATTTTGAATTGACAAAATTATATTCAAAGTGTATTTTATCCTCACTGACTCTATTTTTGAGTTAGTGAGAGTTAATTATCTCAGGACGATTGATTATGAAGCATTTAATTTTAGGTACAGATTGGTATTCAGACTGCGATGACTGTGTGGCGGTGAGACTTTTAGTTAATTTGCACAAGTCGAAGCAGATTTCGCTTGACGGAATTGCGATTAATGCCTGTATGGAGTATTCCGCCGCAAGTTTATGCGGATTTTTGGAGAAATCAGGCGTAACTGATATTCCTATCGCTCTTGATTGTGAGGCAACTAATTTTGCCGGAATCGGCCGTTACCAAAAGCGTTTAGCTCAATATGCGACTAAAATTAAATCTAATGCCGAGGTAGAAGACCCAATTAAACTTTATCGAAAAGTTTTAACTGCTTCAACGGAAAAAGTTAATGTCCTCGAAATCGGCTTCAATCAAATTTTAGCAGGGTTATTAAAATCTGACAGCGATGAGATTTCTCCACTCAAAGGAATTGATTTAGTTAGGGAAAAAGTGGAGCATTTATGGATTGTCGGCGGTCAATGGGATATCCCAACCGGTGGCAAAGAACACAACTTCTGCAATACTTTAAAGGCTTCCAAGTCGATTGAATATGTTTGCAAAAATTGGCAGACACCTATAACTTTTTTAGGGTTTGAAGTTGGTGATACAGTAATTACGGGAAATAAACTTGATCATAATGACCCGCTTCATCAGGCAATTATTGATACAGGACACAAAAATGGTCGCAGTTCGTGGGATCCAATGTTGGTATTACTTGGTGCAACTGGTGATTTAGAAAAAGAAGGGTATGATTGCGTAGTTGGTTGGGCAAGAGTCGATGGCGATACTGGCGTAAATTATTTTACAGAAACTCCTGATGGCAACCACCGCTATGTCAAAAAGACCAGACCAGACGAATTTTATGAAAATAGAATCAATGCGTTGATAAAATTATGAATTAAAAATTATGAACTATCTTCGATGATAGATAGATAAAAACAAAATATCTCAAAAAATGAAGCCCATAGATGTTAAAAATTTACTTGAAGTGGTACGGGAAAGAGAAGCCGAATGCAGTAGCCGCAATCTGTATTCTAATGAAGAAAGTGCAATTTATTTGCAGGCGTATCAGGAAGCCCACCGTATCGCCGGAAATAAAAGTAATCTCGCATTCAGGGCTGAACTTTTACGACAATTTAGTCTAATGATGCCGGTTGTCAGTGAAAAGCACTCTCCATTTCATGGATCAAGGCGGTTTGATATCCGTATTCCAATGAGAGAAGAGGCGACTAAATCTTTCGCCAAACTCGCTCATGGTCATAGTATTATTGATTGGGAAACTTTGTTGCACTATGGACCACAAAAACTTGAAAAAGATATACTTGCAATGGCAGATTCTGATTGTAAAGAGGCTTTTTTGACTGCAATTCAGTCCTTTCGTTATTATATTCGACGTCATAAGGGCTGTGAAAAATTGGCTGACCGACCTCCAGTAAATTTTTATGAAGCGTTACAAATTATTTGGTTTGGACAAATATTCCTTCGTGCCGAAGGTGCTTCAGCCGGAATTTCTTTTGGGCGCATGGATGAATATTTGTTGCCATTTGTTACTGATTGCAGTGACGAAACAATTATCAGTCTTTTAATTGCTTGGTTTGCAAAGTGTTGTGAGGGTGATGAATCGCAAAATGTAACCTTGGGAGAAGCATCATCGGATAGATTGACCATACTTTTCTTGAAAGCACTTAATAGTTGTCAACTCTGGCAACCGTCTCTTTCTATTCGTATATCAAGTAATATTTCTGAAACAGTTTGGCAAAAAGCACTTGACTTGACATTGTCCGGCAGCGGTCAACCATCTTACTTTAATTCTCCGGTGGTAATGGAAGCCTTGCAGAACTTGGGTATCCCTGAACCAAAACTTTTTTCTTGGGGGAGTGTAGGATGCTATGAACCGGCAATTCCTGCTGAATCCGCACCTTTTACCGTTGCTGCTGCGATATCTTTACCCGATATTTTGATGAATTTCTTAAAAGAAAACACTACTGAAATTGCTGATTTTGACACATTTATAAAAATGTTTCTCGATTACTTTCGAAATTTTGATTGGGCAAAATGCCTTGGTAATTGCAAAGATTATTTGCGGAATTTCTCAGCCACGCCTTTCGAGAGTTTGATGATCAAGGATTGTATAAGCAAAAGCAGGTATCTCTCGGACTGTGGGGCAAAATATAATACTTTGGGTATAAATATGCTTGGGATTGGAACTATTTTGGACTCTTTATTGGTCATTAAACACGCAGTTTTTACCAAGCGTATAGTGACTTTGGCAGAATTGACCAAGCAGACTTTGAATAATTCTCCAATTAAGTTTGAAAACTGTCCATTTTTTGGAGATTCAAACCCAGAAACTGAAAAATTTGTTGCCTTTGTTTCAGAAGAAATCTGCAAATATCTTCTGACAGTTGTTCTGCATGACGGGACAAGGTTGGCTCCATCCTATTTCCTTTTTGGTGCAGATATTATGACTGACGTACAAGCAACACCGGACGGACGGAAGTTTGGCGAAAGAGTATCATACGGCTGCATGCCATCGGAACGACATCCAATTGTCCAAACAGAAAGACTTCGTGCTGCCGCTCTCATACCTCATAATATGACGCCAAATGGTTCGCCTGCTATGATTTCAGTTGCAAAAAACTTACTCTCTGCTGACCGTCTTAAAGGATTAATACAAGGATATTTCGCACTTGGAGGGTCACACCTGCATTTTAACATGCAGGACAGAGAAACATTGATTGAAGCACAGAAATATCCGGAAAGTCATAGTGATTTAACCGTGAGGGTAAGCGGATACTCTGCCCATTTTATTCGTCTCGCACCACGTTGGCAACAGGCATTGATTGACCGAATTGATAATGAAATAGAAAATAAATAATAATTTAAAATTTTGATATGAAAGCAATTATATTTGATATTCAAAAATTTTCTGTACATGATGGCCCCGGGATACGCACAACGGTATTTTTTAAGGGGTGTCCTCTATCGTGCATTTGGTGTCATAACCCGGAGGGCAGAAAAGCAACTTCGCAACTCTTCTATACAGCTTCCAAATGTGTCAATTGTGGCAGGTGTGCTGAAATTTGTAGTAAGTTATGCCATACACTTAATAACTATAGTCATGAATTTGAGCGCAAAAATTGTGTTGTGTGTGGAAGATGTGCCGAAGTATGCCCGGCAAAATCACTTGAATTATGCGGCAAAGAATATACTGTCGATGAAGTCCTTGCCGAAGTCCAACAAGACCGTGCTTTTTATGAAACCTCCGGTGGTGGGATTACTCTATCAGGCGGAGAACCCATGGCTCAATTTGATTTTGCATTGGAACTTGCAAAAAAATCGAAAGAATCAGGACTTCATGTCGCAATGGAGACTTGCGGTTTTGCACCACAGAAAAATTTTGAGATAATTTTGCCTTATATCGACCTTTTTCTCTATGATATAAAAAGTATTGATTCAGAGAAACACAAACAATTTACCGGGCAGGATTTGACTTTAATTCATGAAAATCTCCGCTTCATTGATAGTATCGACAAAAAAATTCAACTCCGTTGTCCGCTTATCCCGGGGTTAAATGATTCAAAAAAAGAACTTTCAGGAATTGCGGATTTAGCAAATTCACTAAAAAATGTGCAGAGCATAGATATTGAACCATATCATCCACTTGGGGTATCAAAAGCGGAACGCTTGGGGGAAAAATATATTTATGAGGCACCTTTTGTCCTAGAGGAAGTTTGGAAGCAACAAATTGAGTACATTGCTGAACGTACTGAATATATTGTTAAAAAGCAATAAAAAGGAGTATAAGAGATAATGGAATAAAATTTTTTTGTTTTTTTCTCTTTTTCCTCTTGCTTTTTTTATTTTAGATGCTAAATTATTAGTAAAACGATTCATTATGAATCTTTTATTTTTTGAAATCAATTGTCTTCGATGACAGATATATAATAATGAAACCATAC
>JAZRSP010000007.1:0-2635 GCA_045651565.1 Victivallaceae bacterium
CGGAAACCCTCATCTCTTCCCAGATTCAACGGACGTTTGGGCAGTTGTGTTAAAATTTCAACAGCTTCTTCATTCGTGAGTTCACGGAGAGAGGGCGGATCTGCGCTGACAGTTTCCTCATTATCTGCAGGATACAAAGAAACGGCTCCGGCACAATCTCCACCAATAGCTTTGAGAAAACCAAAAATATTGTGTCTTGAAAGATGCAGAATTTTACCAAGGCGTTTTCTGACCACAGCCGGCGGCAGAAGATTGTCAAAAAACACAGAAGCAGTTTGATCATCAAACGCATCTTTCTGAAGAGGAAGCGTAAAAGAGAGTGGCACTGCAGATGGATCTTGCAGATAATCCTCTGAATAACGGAATGAAAGAGTACCTTTGTCGGATTCAAGAAAACCGGCAAGTTTGCCAAGCAAAAAAACATTCAGGGTTTCCATTATTCATCATCTCCCTCAATCGTGGTCAGTTCAATTGTAACACCAAGCGTTTCGAGGACACTGAAAACCTTGTCAATATGCATGGAACTTTTGCCGTCTTCCAAATCCCGGACAAAGCGCACTCCGACATTAGCCAGTTGCGACAGCTGAACTTGAGTTACATTCTGTTTCTTTCGTTCAGAACGGACAATATCAGCAAGTTGTTGAATATTTGAGAGTTCTATTTTCATTGTTTGTATTTCCTTTCAATGCTAATATAGCACATCAAACAAGATTTTCAAGAAAAATCAACCCTATCGGGGCGATTTTGATAAAACCACAGGCAAATCAACCCTATCGGGGCGATTAAATCTTCTGTTACAAGCGTTCACTACTGCGGAGAATTTATTCAAAATGTAATTGGCAGATTGCCCATTTTTGATGCCAGTTCGGGCAGTAATTCAAGCAGCAAATCAAGTCGATTCCGGCTTACTTTGCAAATCGGTATATTCGTTCCATCGGGTTTAACCGCAAAAATACCGACAAACCGGCTGCCGTTCCTGCGTAACAGAACACAGTACAAGTGGTCTATCTCGGAAAACGATACCGATTTCATCTTTGCCGCAGTTTCCGGATGAAAACATTTACCGGAAAAGAGTTTTTTCTCCTGAAAATCAAACACCTTTACCTTGGGAGCATATGAAGAATAAAATATAAATCCGATTCCAATGACTACGATCCAGCACAGGGGAATAATGAGCGCAACTGCAACTGAAAGTAACAGTAATACGCCAAAAACAATGTAAGTAATGGGGGAAGTTTTCTCCTGAATGACTCCGTAACGGTACGTATGCGGGTATTCCATTTTATGTTTCATTTCAACCTCGCTGAATGAAACTGCCGGGCGTTCAATGGCTAATGCCGCATGAAAACGTTCTGGCGAAATGGAAGAAATGTAACTTTTCAGAGCCGCCGGAACTGTTATTTCTTTCCGCGATACCATACGGAAAAAGCTGATTGCCAAAATCAACCCAACCAGATAAAAAAATGCACACTCTCCCCAGCGGATCATTCCCCAATGGCCGCGATACCAGAACATGATCGCACTTTTCTGCGGATTTTCCGGATTCACGATCACCTGCCGCTTTTTTCCGACTTTCAAATCAGGGAACGATTTGCTGTCATAAACGATTCGGTTTCCCCGGTATGTCCGTTTTTTGTAGGTGTATTTGTATTCCACATCGGCAACTCGTTTGTAAGATTTGCCGCTTCGGACTTTTTTAGTGGTGTTTTTGAGAATGATCCCATCGACTTTGTCCCAATTTTTGATATAGCCATTCCACGCCAACTGGGAACACATAATCAAAAAGCCGAACAAAAGCAGAAAGATCGCTCCCGCACCGCAGAGGATCTTTTCGGCACAATTGGATTGCAATACCCGATTTGCCCACAGTTGAATATCGGGGATCGGTTGAGTTACGGCAGCTTCTTCAAGCGGAGTGATACGGTTCTCCAGTTCATTTTTTACTGCTTTGGCAGTTTCCGCAGAAAAAACATTGATATTCCAAGATTTGACTGTGCCGGAACTCAAATGAAAATAAATTACAGCAGGAACTTCCTGTTTTTTATGTTTTTGGTGAAAATATGACAAACGGATTATTTCGGCATAATTTATTCTGACGGGAAATATCGTACAATAGTAAATCGTTGCATAGTCACGTTCAAACCGTATGCGCCAGCAGAAGCACAGCCATAATGCGATACCCAGAATAATCGTCAGGGCAAAGCCGAATATTTGTTCCTTCTGCAGTCCGGAAAATCCTTTTTCCCACAAAGTAATACTGAATAAAACAAGCCCCAAAAGCACGAACATCCCGCCGAGAAGTGTCGGTGGTCCCATTTGACTGAAAAATGTCTTGCTATCTTTGTGGGAAATACTCATAATCTTACTGTTCCTTTATATTTGACGCAAGAGTAGTATATCATCGTCTGCAAGCATTTACAACAGCGGATTACAGATTTTTGACGTAATTACGGCATCCAAAGTACCGATATAACAATCTGCGAACTTTTGTCTGGAAATTTATAAGACTGTTTGAAGTTTTTTCCATGAGAATTTTCCTTTCCGCTGAATAATGTAGCATAGACAAGGAATATTTGCAAACATAACTCTCATTTTTGATTTTTTTCATCATACGGAGCGTAAGCGGAGTGCTTCA
>JAZRSP010000008.1:0-8085 GCA_045651565.1 Victivallaceae bacterium
AGCAGCCGCACTTAAAACACAGGAGTTGACTGAATATCTTGACGAAAATACCGATCTGGAATATAAGCTGCTGGTGTTAAGACAAAAATACACCTCTTTTCCTGCTTTGTCAAGTTTTTTGAAGATTTTTTACATTGGAAATGATAATTTTATGGTAAAAATTGACTCTACGTTGTAAGGGGGCATATTTGACATTTTTTATATTGACATGTGTTGTAAAATATAAAGTAAAAATTTGACTGGTGAGCATAAAGCAGAAGCAAAAAAGATTTTTGTATAGACAGTTTAGGAGATACATCATCATAAGAATGATGCTTATCAGGCCTTTTTGTCAGTGACATTGCATGGTATTGTCTATTTCATTCCAATTCGTATTTTTTGATTACATTTGGTGATAAAAGATTTTTTGGCAGATCAGCGATGGTTTTCAGCAATTTACAGTTTGTATTTTTTAGTTGTTCGTTGTAAATTATTCAGAAACACATGATATTTGTAAACATCTGCATAATCAGGAAAAAAAATGTTCAACTCCTTTCTTATTCGTGCTGCTCAAATTGATTTGAATCGTCAGCCTGAACCAGTATCGTTTATTCACGAATATATCGATTTCCTTGCTGATAACAATTACAATATGCTTCAGCTTTATATCGGATGGAGAGTCAATATCGAATCGCATCCTTTTGAGGCTCCCGGCGGCAGCTTCACGCGAGATGAAATCAAAGCTATTGTTGATTATGCACACCGCCGTAATTTAAAAGTAATACCTTCAACGGATTTGACGTATGTCAATTCTCTCAAACGTTATCCTGAAATGGCAGGACTGATGGAGGATGGAACTCGTTTCTGGGGAGATCAACGGGGAAATTTTTGTGTTTCCAATTCTCAAGTCTATGAATTTCTTGAAAAATATCTTACCGAACTCGCGGAAATCATTCCTTCAGATTATTTTCATATCGGAGGCGATGAAGCTTGGGACACCGGGTATTGCAAAAATTGCATGCCTGGCGGTTATGAGTTTGCCAGAGAGTGTCAACTTTATAAAGACTTCATTCTGAAAATTCATGATATTGTTGTTGGTAAGCTCAAACGCAGGATGATTATGTGGGATGATATGTTTGAATATTATCCATCTATTCTTAATGACATTCCGCGTGATGTGATCATGGCACACTGGCAGTATGAAAATGATGCCATGATTTCCCGCGGGCATTTTGGCAATCGCCGTCGCGAAAAAACACTGGAAAAATACGACGAGTTGGGATTCCAATATATAATCTCTGCGGCAACCGGAACGTCCTCCAATGCAAGAACATTTACGGAATATGCCCAGAATGGCAAAAACTTACTGGGCGGCCTTATGACTACTTGGGTCACTCACCGACGTTTTATGTTCAAGGCCCTTCCTACTGTTGCGTCTGCAGGTCGTCTTTGGGCCCATGGTGGCGACGAAGCAGAACACTATCGGGATGCAATGACTAAATATCTCGGTACAAATGACGCCTTATTACTCGCAACACTTCGCAGCTACAGCGAAACCAGTATGGCTCAACTTGGCAGCATTACAGTCAGTTCAATGGTTACATTTGGATTCAATGGCCCCAACCACAGCGAACAGGCTAAACGGCAAATGATGCTGGCCGTATTGCGAGACCGGCATCATTCAGTTACAACTGAACTTGGAAGCAAGATAGTTGATGAGGTGATTCATACTTTGGAAATTGAATGTGCAATTTTTGATTTAAAAATCGAATTCAATCGGATGATCAGAGGCTGCTTTTCCGCCGAAGAGTTCACAAAGGCTTTAGAAAATGTTCGGCAAGCCGGTGAGGCCTATGCAGCCAAATGGGAAATATGGAGACCTGGAATCATGCCCAATCATATCGCAGACTGGGTAAAAGGTTTTGTCAAAAGTTGTACTGATCAGCTTGAAAAATTTGAATATGGCAACTGTAATTATGTGCGCATTCTCTTTGCAAGCCCCAATCGTTTCGGCGCAGTACGGGTGACTGTTACGGCAATTGAAAACGGAGTGGAAACTGTTATCGGGCAGGAAGGATACCGCGGTGATCATACTTTCTTTGAACGGTTTATTCCATTAGAAAAATCTATGCGGCCTGAAGCCATCCGTATCAGTGTAAACGGTTATTGTGGTCAAGGGGTGTCTCACGTAGCTATGCGTATTGATAACTGTGATATTGCGCCGCACAGTGTCATCGCTGATGGAAAGGTATACGAGCCTGATTATCTGCTTATTGACGATCGTAAATTTACTTTTATCGGCGATCAGGATATGTATAAAACGTGGCATAACCGGGAACTTGCCCAAAAAAATGACAGTGTAACAGTAAATTTTGTATCGAAAAAATAAGATTGCAGATATAAACGGATTATGGTGAAAACAGTTATGGACATCAATCCAATATTAAAAAGTTTGGAAAATCGTCTCGCCTGTCGTTTGGTATATCATGATGTATGTTATATTTTTTTTCATACGCAGGCTGTTCAATGTAACCGTTGTTACTGTAATTTACTCTTGCGCAATCCAGATTTCTGCGGTAAACAAGAAGACGATAAATGTGTGCAACACTGCGCTGTTAAACTCCGGCAACTGATTCGATTGAAGCGTCCTTCTTTGCTTTACTGGCGTTGCCATAACCACTATCTGCAGTTGGTTGCACCGATTTTTCGCGGCGATACGCTTACCGGATTGCTGTTTGCTGGAGTTTGGCAGCGCCCTTTACCTAAAAAGCATATTCGCGAAATTGCAACATTGCTACCTGTTCTGGCTGAAGGTTTGACTGCACGCATGGAATCCGCGCTGGATAATGCTCCGCGACGGGTTACTTTGCGCTCGCACATATTGGATATTCTGGATAAAAATTATGCCAAGCCATTAACTATCAAGTACCTTGCTCAACAGTTATCGCTTTCTCCATCACGGGCCAGTCATGTGGTAAAAGATGAATTCAGGCTCTCTTTTTCTCAGTTGCTTCGTGATATTCGTTTGGAGAAAGCCAGTTCGCTACTGTTAGCCAGCCCCATTCGGGTCAACGAAGTTGGGCAGTTGTGCGGATTTGGTTCAGTCAACTATTTCAGCGCTGCTTTTTATAAAAAATACGGCATGACTCCCAGACAGTGGCAGCAGCGGCAGAAGAAAGATTGGCAACCATAAACCAGGACACTCCTTAATAAATATAAACCATAAAAAAATAAAATCAGCAATACAGCAAACATTTTCAGCAAATCAGAGGTTGAAAATATCGTGTTTTTATAATATACTTTAACAAACGCGGTATTTTTGATCATACTCAAGGAGATTACTTATGATAAGCAACGCAAAAAAAATCATGCATTCACACAACCGAACTGAATTGATCCGTAATTTTACTCTGATCGAACTGTTGGTAGTTATAGCGATAATTGCGATTCTTGCGGCAATGTTGCTGCCAGCACTTTCAGCTGCCCGGGCATCAGCCAACCGGATAAGTTGTGTAAGTAATCTTAAACAATTGATTCTTGCTTATCAAACTTACTCCAATGATAACGGCGGTTGGCTTTTGGCAAGTATGCGTAACGCCAACTCTTCTTCGGGCAGCAATGTTTTTGTTACGGAACTACGTAGCCGGGTGTACGGAGAAGGCGAAATTAGTGGTTCCTCCGGCACCAGTGCTGCCGGCAGCGAACAGCGGATGGCTATTTTCAACTGTCCGGCAGAAAAATTAAAATTTCGTTCCGGCGATACTGATGGAGGATTTATTTACGGACATTATGCAATAAATGTATATGTGGCTGGATCGCATACCAATACTCCGCACCATGAGTCACAGCCTCCACATTCAGAACGTCAGCTTATCGAACCGTCTAAAGCTAATGTGTTGATGGACAGCAGCCGTAAAACGGGTTTTCAAATTGATAATGCTATTGCCAAGCGTATTGCTTATCGTCATGGTGGCTCTGCTTCACCTACTGAAGATACAAACTATGAATATTATCCGGATGGAACAGCGTTTAATGCAGCATTCTATGCTGGGAACGTGGAAACAGTTCAGGTTAAAGATATTTACAACGCTGTGAACTGGCTCAAGGAAGGCGTAACTTATCTCAACGGTGTCGAACAATAAATAAGTTTGGCAGCAGTTAATCATTGCTTGTTAAAAGTTCAGTTCAAGAGACTTGCAATGAGTGTATTTCGATTTTAATCCAACAGAAGTAACTTGAAAAGGACGTAAGTAATGAGTAAAATTCTCAAAGTCGGTTTATTCCTTTTAATGCCTTTGGGGCTGTTTTCTGCAGACAGCGTTATCCTCCAGCAAAATGCTGGTGAAATGATTATTGAAAATCAGTTTATCCGGGCTGTTGTTGATTCCCAAGGTGGCAAACTTAAACATTTTATTACCCTTAATGGCTCAAAAGAATATGTTGCAGATGCAACTGTAAGCGGTAAAAATTCCGGATTTAATAAGTTCAAATTTATGAATAAAAGCACTGTTCATGATCTAAACAGTGCTTTATTCAGATTGACTGCAGTTGTCAATACTCCGGAACGGGCAGTAATTTCTGCTGAATACATTGCAGACTCTGGAGCTGCCAAAGGATTGAAATTTGTTAACCGTTATGAGCTTGCGGCCGGAGAAAACCGTCTGAAATGCGAATCATTGATCGTTGCTCAAGCTGATTTCAATCGGGAACTTGCTCCATGGATCGCGCATAGTGTAAAGCTGCCACAAGCCTCCGATGATAAAAAAAGCACAATGATCTTTGCTGGCTCCAGCCGCGGTATATTCTGCACCCCGGCTTACAATGCTCCGCTTATTCAATCGACTGTTACCGAGCCGTCATCTCCTTGGTGGTTGGCTATGGCAAGTAACAGCAGAGAGGATGGAATATTGCTGCTTGGCAGTTCAAAGCAGCTTGATAAGCTCTATTTCTGGATTGGCAGCGAATACTTTTTTACTGCAGAACCGATTTTCCGCAGTCAGCTTTTTGCTGATGATACCCGCTGGAGCGAAAGTGTTTGGCAGATTCCTTTGAACGGGTTGTCGGCGGTACATTTTGCAACTCCTGAATTTGCCGGAGCTCTTGAAACAGATGGAATCAGAGTGATGCCGACGATATCCGCCAAAAATGTGACTGTTGAATATGCTCTGAAAGGGGGGCAAAAAGGTAAAAAGGTTTTTTCTAACTGGACTCCAGGCAAAACAGAGCTTATTGCATTCAAGCCGCCGCAGAATTTCCAGTTGCTACAGTTGACTGTAGTGATCAATGGTAAAAAAATAAAACTTGCCTCCAGAGTTAATGCGGATCGCACAGCTTCACAAATAGTGGCCCAAAAAGGCTTGGAAGCCTCTGCTGCCAGTGGCAAGATCATTATGACTCACGCTAAAGATATACTTTATTTGACTGATTGCAATCTGGCAATTCACTTCGGCTTGGAGTCGACTTTGCCGAAAACTGTAAAAAAATGTGAAATGAATTTGGAATTGCCTCTTACTGTGACATTGTGTAATTCATCGGCTTCGTTCCATGATAAAATAATTGTGCGTGATGGCAAAAAATATCGTCATTACCGTTTTACGCTAACTCCACGCAGCTATTATGCAGCACTGACTTTGCATATGAAGACTTCTCTTGCTCCGGGTGAAAGTACAGAAGGATATTTTTATGCTTCTGCTTCCGGAGTGAGTCAAACTCCTCAAAAATTGCAAATAGTTTCCACAAGCATTCCCCAATGCAGCCGTCGTCCCAAGCGACTGCTGGCAGGTTTGGGCTTTTATGGTTTGCGGCATATAAAAAAATGGCCGGAAATTTATGATTTAATGTTACGGTGTGGAGCTAATACTATTTCTTTACGCGAAGATAGTAATGTTGAAGATATGCGTAAGGTAGTTGACCGGGCCAGAGAACTTGGTATGTATGTCAAAGTAAATGAAGCTCCAGCCGGGACTGGCAAGTTTATCCGCATGGATCCGGAGGGTCGCGTAAGCGGTATTGACGGAAGTCGATCCGATATTATTTGCCCCAGTTATCGGGGTGCTGCTTTTGAAGCAGAGAAAAAACAACTCACAGATTATGCATTGGCTGGAGCTTCAATTGTTTTCTGGGATACAGAAACATGGAATCGGCGGGAATTCTGTTTTTGTGACCGCTGCATAAAACTTTTTGAACAGTTCTTTCGCAAAAATGCCCCAGATAAGAGCTGGAAATCTCCGAGGGAATTTGAACTCAATCCGGGGGCAAATGCTGATTATCATGAATTATGGAAACGCTTTAAGGTAGAACTCGGAGCTGAATATTTCGGTGCATTTGTGCGAGAGTATCGGCGGAAACTTGCAGCTTCCGGCAATGAAAGAAATATGACTCCACCGGGAGTACCACCGCTTTTCGGACTTTATGGCGTATGGCCGGGACGCGGGATTTATCACCAGTTTATGCGATATGAAGAATTTGCAGCCGCCAATGTATTGAATATTGCCATGCCATGTTATTATGTCGGAGGCGATGCTGCCGAAGCTGGACGTGGAGTTCGCAAAGTACGTGCCGCTATGGGAAATTCAAGAATAGTACCCTTTATCACTGGTGGGGCAAGTGCAGAATATGAAACAGATGCAGTTACCCTCAAGCACATTATGTTAGAGATATTTTTAAATGGAGCAATGGGGTTTGCCGTATGGCCATATTTGGGATGGGATGCCGAAGACCTCAAGGCTTTAAGCGAAACCATGAATCTGGTTCGTCCTCTGGAGGATATTATTGTCGATGGCAAGATTATGACCGGATTGCAAGTAAATAATAACACGGCAACTGTAGTGGGAATGGAACTTGATAATCGTGGTGCAATACTGATCAGCGATTACTCCCGGGCGAGTTTGCCGGAGTTGGTTCTGACTGTTGCGGTAAAAAAAGCTGCCGGACTTTACGATGTGGGGTCAGTGGAAAAGCTTGCCGATTTAACTCCCGGAGTTAATAAAGTAAAGCTAAAAAAATATGGTGATAAAGTACGTCTGTTGAGTTTTGGAGCCAATGCTCCGGATGTTGATTTCAAGGTCATTCCATCCATGTTTGGCAGTACAGATCCGACTCCGGATTCTAAATTGCCTGCGGCGTTGAAAAAGCCGTTGGTTATTTCCGAGACCGCACAAAGCATAAAAATAGCCAATGATTTTTACAGTATTGATATTTCCCGCAGCAATGGTGTAATTTCCCGTATTGCCTGGGGGGATGGCAAACGTGTCACCCGGCACAACTATTTCAATACTTCCGGAATTCTGATTAAAAATGACTATATGCTCGGAACTTTGGAAAAAGGATGTGGTTCAGTAAAACTTGTAAAACAGGATCCGTTCACAGCTGTAGTTACTATCAATAATGATGTTGCCTCGACCAACCGGGACAATGTCAAACCACTGAATGCTCAAATAGAATATACATTCTCTGCCGATACACCATTGGTACATGCTCAATTTCAGGTAAGTACCGAAGGAAGATTTTCTAACTGTCGGATCAACGATTTCAGTTTTGTTAAAGAAAAATGGACTAAACTTGTCAGCGGGCCTGTGTGCAAGCTGGAAGTAATGCCTGAAACTATCAGGAATCAAACATTTAAGACTAAATCAAGAGCAAAAGGATACAGCTATATTGGAGTTGCGGATGACGACAATCATGCTTTTGTTATGAGTTCTGCCGGGCACGAGCCACCAGCTTTTGTGCATGTAAATAAGTTTGATCATTTGTTTATACGCGGTTTTTACCGCGGAATCAATTCTGAAACGGTTAAGTTCTCACAGCAGCTTTATATCGGACCTGCAGATCAGATTGATCGCTGGGTGCGTAAATGATGTAAAATATAAATTACACGGCAGTATTTACTGGTCTGTTATACACTGTTTATATGGAGATTGCATTAATGGATAAAAAAGTTCAGAATCTTTCCGGTTTGTGGGAGTTTGTTTTTCTGCCCGCCCCGGCACAGTTTTTTTGTGTAAAAGAATTAGTATTTAACTCGTTTGCGCCGGTTCCGGGATGTTTTGATTTGCTTAACGAGTATTTTTTCAAGCGTGGCACCGGAGTTTACCGGAGAAAAGTGGA
>JAZRSP010000009.1:0-10460 GCA_045651565.1 Victivallaceae bacterium
CAGAATTGCCGCACCGAATTTGCGTGCTTCTTTGGCTTTGGCGAGAAAGAGTTCTTCGCCCTCTTTTAGGCTGATAGAATTAATAATTGATTTACCCTGAACGCATTTAAGGGCAGTTTCCAAAACCTCCCAGCGAGATGAATCAATCATCAACGGAACTTTGGCAACCTCCACTTCACCGCTCAAATTCAGCAAAAATTCCTGCATGATTTTTTGAGAATCAAGCATAGCATCGTCCATATTAATATCAATTACCGATGCTCCGTTTTCGACTTGATGACGGCAAATTTGCAAGCCCTCTGCATAATTTTTTTCCTTCATCAAATTCAAAAATTTCCGTGACCCTGCCACATTGGAACGCTCCCCGATATTCAAAAAAGGCAATTCACTGCTGACACTTACTGCGTCAAGTCCTGCCAGTCGAAGTTTAGGCTGTAAAACAGGACGGATACGGGGTTTGACCGCTTTAACTGCCTCGGCAATTGCTTTGATGTATTCGGGATTAGTCCCGCAGCAGCCGCCGACAATATTCAATAGACCATCATTTGCCATAGATTTAATAATTTCCGCCATTTGAGCGGGGGTTTGAGTGTATTTGCCCTCATTGTCAGGAAGTCCTGCATTGGGATGAGCAGAAACGAAAGCGGAAGTTTTTGCAGAAATTTCAGCAATATAGGGTTTCATTTCTTCTGCACCCAAGGCGCAATTTAACCCGATAGAGAGCAAACTTGGCACATGACTTACTGAAATTAAAAATGCTTCAACCGTCTGTCCGGTAAGAAGTCTTCCAGCCGCATCGCTGATTGTCCCTGAAAACATGATGGGAAGTTCAATATTTTTTTCATCAAAAACTTCCATCGCCGCATACGCTGCCGCTTTGGCATTCAATGTATCGAAGATGGTTTCGAAAATAATTATATCCGCACCGCCGTCAATTAACCCCTCAATTGCCGGACGATAAGATGATACTGCATCATCAAAAGTTACTTCTCGCTTTGCCGGGTCATTGACATCAGGCGACATCGAAAGAGTTTTGCCTGACGGCCCGACAGACCCTGCCACAAATCGGGGCTGATCAGGAGTTAAATCAGAAAATTCATCTGCAACTTCACGGGCGATTTCAGCACCTTTTCTGGCGATTTGATAGACATAGTCTTCAAGTTCATAGTCTTTTTGAGAAAACTTATTGGCATTGAAAGTATTAGTTTCGATAATGTCCGCTCCTGCCTGCAAGTATTGGCGGTGAACCGACTTGACAATATCGGGACGATTAAGCGAAAGTAAATCGTTATTGCCCTTCAATAAAACACGGTGATTTTTAAAAATTTCTCCACGGAAATCGGCTTCCTGCGGATTGAAACTCTGAAGCATTGTTCCCATAGCACCATCAAGAATTAAAATTCTTTCTTCCAGCGCTTTATATAAAAGTTTTGTTCTATTTTCTCTCATATAGACACCTGAATCCTTTATGAAATAACTTTGATTGCAATTTCAACTTTGCCGAATGGCGCACTGACTTGCACCCCTGCGACATACTTGCGGATTTTCTCAATTGATTCACGAGCGATTTCGATTCCGACTGCGAGTTGAGCTTCTTTGGTTTCAGCTTTTGCCATTCTCTCGATAATTCTATCCGGCACGACGACACCCGGCACTTGAGTTTTCATAAACTCGGCATTGCGCAACGAAGCAAGCGGCCAGATCCCGGCAATAACCGGAATATCGGCAAGTTGCGGAACTTTTTCAATAAATCTCAAAAGCGAATCAGGATCGAATACCGGTTGCGTGATGATATATTCTGCTCCGGCTTCAATTTTCTCAACAGTTCTTCTAATTTCCCGTTCCATATCAATTGCATTGGGGTCAGCACCTGCTCCGATAGCGGTTTTGGTGGGAGTCGGGATGACTTTACCAGCCAAGTCCAAGCCGTGGTTGAGGCGGTTTTGAATTTTGATAATCCCGATTGAGTCAATGTCAAAAACTCCCGAAGCAAAAGGATAATCACCCAACTTCGGCGGATCTCCGGTAATAAAAAGAATATTATTAATCCCCAAAGCAGTACAACCCAATAAGTCTGATTGCATACCGATTAGATTTTTATCACGACAACACTGGTGCAGAATTGCTTCAATTCCAGCCTGACTTTGGATTGTATGAGCAGTAACCAGTGCAGAAACTCGTGAACTTGCCCTCGGACCATCGGGAATATTGATAGCATCAAAGCCTGCCTTTTTGCACAAAATTGCCTTTTCGACAGTATTCTGCAATTCAAATCCCTGCGGAGGGACAATCTCAATATTTGTAACCCATTGTTTGTTTGCAAGTTTTTTAGCGAAATTTGAACGCTCCTCAAACTTAATCGGTTCTTGAGCCTGTTCAGTAATTTCCTGGGTAAAAATTGCCTGATGAGCCTGACTTCGTGAGAGCGGACTGATACTTCTTGCCATATCAGCAATGTCATCGGGTGAAGTTCCGCAACAACCGCCGATTCCTTTTACTCCCAAAGCGGCATAACGCATTGCATAGGTTGTGAAGTACTCCGGACTGCACATATTAATGGTACGCCCACCAATTTGTTTCGGCGAAATCGCATTAGGCTGTACAATCAAAGGCAAATCGGTCAATTTTATAACTTTTTCGACAATTTCGAGCATACTGTCCGGGCCAAGTCCGCAATTAAGTCCGAATGCGGTCGGCTTATAACTGAAAGTTTTTAAAAACTCAAAAACTTTTTCTGCACTGCTGCCGTCTTGCAAATTACCGTCACTATTGAATACACAACTTATTACAAACGGCAGAGTCAAGTTTACTGCTTCTATCGCACTTTTTATCCGCAAAAGGTCGTTAAAACTCGGAGTAGTTTCAAAAATGATAAAGTCTGCATCGGTTTCAGCAATGGCGGAAATTTGTTCAACCAGAAAATTAATCGCTTTTACTTCCGGATTTTCAGTATCAACCGGGAGTTCGCCAATAGGGCCGATAGAACCTGCAACCAAAAGTGAATTGCCTGCCACTTTGCGGGCAATTTGAATAGCGGCTTGATTAATCTCTTTTACCTTGTCGCCCAAACCGAATTTGTAGAGGTTATTGAAGTTCGCACCGTATGAATTGGCGGTAAGGACTTCCGCTCCTGCGTCTTTGTAGGCTTGATGAATTGCCTGTACCGCTTTGGCATTAGTCACGCAAAGATTCTCATAAGAAACATTCACAAAAAAATGTTTCTTGTATAATTCTGTTCCCATCGCTCCGTCAAAAATGACAATTTTTGAGTCAAGCTGTTCTTGTAACAAGTTTTTCATAAAAAAACACTCCATAGACTTAGACACACACATATTATTTCATAATATAACCCCAATTATCTTAAAAACAAATTTTTCCTGAATAATATTTTCAAAAAAATGCAGTTTCGTTCTTTCTGAAAAATTATATTTTGTTATTAACTGCTTTCAAGAGGGCGTAAATTGTTTCAATGTATGGAGTTGAGATATTGTTTTTCTTGGCAACTTTAAGTACATTGCCGACAATGGCGTCAACTTCGAGCTTGCGGTGATTGCGGTAATCAACCAGCATACTGCTTGCATAGGGCGGGAAGTTGCGGGTGTATTCCATTTTGTCATCAATTATGCTGTCAGGGAGGGTAATTCCGTCACTTTGAGCGATAACAACAAGTTCTTCCATAATTTTGCGGCACAAACTCTCAATTTCGGCACGATCGGTCATTTCGTTAGTCAAAAGTTCTCCACCCAAAACACTTACGGCATTAAAAGGCACATTCCAGAGGAGTTTTTCGTAGCGTTTAACTCTAATGTTTTCAAAAACAGTTGCAGGCGTATTGAATTTATTCCAGCAATCGACAAGTTTTAGGATTTTGTCGGACGGCTTTTGTGAGTTTAATGTGCCAAGCTGCAGAATTCCGTCGCCCCCGGTGTGGCTGATAATATTTCCATTAAGTTTAGTAACTCCGATGTAGGCAACAACCGAAATAATTTCATTATTCGGGAAAGCATTTAAAATTTCCGCTTCAGTATCAAGCCCATTCTGAATGATAACAATAGAGGATTTTTCTGAAACAAAATTTTTCAGCAAAGTTGCTTGGTCAATATTCGGCAGTGCTTTGGTTGCTAAAAGAATTACATCAAAATTGGGGTTCGCCATTTTCTCGTGAACATCGAAAATCCGATCGATGAAAAAATCGTAGTCGCCTTTGATACTTTGAACTTTTATTCCGCTTTTTTTGACCAAATCAATGTTGGAATTTAATGCGACAGACACCTTGTTTTCTCTATCCAAAGCAAGTTTGCTCCCGAAATATCCGCCGATTCCTCCGCAGCCGATAACCAAAATATTCATAAGAATCTCCTTTTTTTGTAAAAAATTTGCTTTTTTTTTAATATACAACTTGAAAAAGAACTTACAAGGCGTATATTGTGCTATATACAAAAAAAATAACAAATAAAAACAACAGGAAATTTATTTAGCATGAAAGAGCGACAAATTACTATTCATAATAAAGCGGGAATTCATTGTCGTCCGTCAAGTATGATTTTGAATTCTATTCATCAGAATTATCCATTACATACTTTCTTGGTTGTAAAAGATAATGAAGTAACTGAACTTAATAGTATTTTGAGTCTTATTTCTTTGGGATTAATTTGCGGTGACAGTGCGGTTTTGCAAGTTTCCGGGCCGGAAGAAGATAAGGCACTTCAGGAAATCGGCGATCTTTTTGAATACGAATTTGATTTCCCGGCTAAATAAAATCTTTTTAAATCCAAGCGAGCATTATTATGAGTACAATATCCTTTTCTGTGCCAGAAAAAGAGGGTGTGGACAGTGAATTGCTTATTAACTTTATCAAGAAAATTACCCAAAAAGAGTATATTCACCACTTCGCAATTTTGAGAAATTCCAAAATTTTGGCAAGCGGAAGTCTGCCGCCGTATGACAAAAACGATCGGCACCACCTTTTTTCTGGTACTAAAACTCTGACATCTATGGCATTCGGATTAGTTTATGACCGGAAAATTATTGAACTTGATGCGAAAGTTTTGCAGTTTTTCCCGGAGATAAAAGTTGATGACCCGAAGTGGGAAAATTTGACGGTTCGGAATTTGCTCACCATGAATAGCGGACATGCAGTCTGTCCGATGTTCTCTGCTTACAATACCGTAAATGATTACGATTTTGTGAAAATTTTCTTCAATACCCCATTGAAACATGAACCTGGAACTAAATTTACTTACAACACCTGTGCAACCTATATCATAAGTGAAATTATCAAGCGTGCTTCCAATAAAGACATGGAAGATTGGCTTCGGGAAGAAGTTTTCAATGCCTTGGAAATCAACGACATCTCTTTTATAAAATCTGACAGCGGTGTTTCTATTGGGGGAGTGGGATGCTTTATCAAATTTGACGACTGGATGAAAATCGGTCAATTGATGTTGAATTTCGGCGAGTGGGACGGTAAACAGCTTATTTCTCGTGAATATATGAATCTCATGCTAAGCAAGCAGGTAGAAAATCCCGAAAACAGTACCATTTACAATTGGCGGATCGGCTACGGTTTCCAAACTTGGGTAACTGATTGCGACGGCATGAGAGCCGATGGTGCTTACGGGCAATACAACTTGATTTATCCAAAATTGAATCTGCTGGTTTCTATCCAGAGCGGAATCGGAGAAATGGGTTCAATTATGATCGACTGTGCCGATGAATTGGTAAAAAAACTCGATGCAGAAGTTTCAGTTCTTCCTGAAAATCCGCAGAAATACGAGGAGTTGCAGCAGTTAATCAAGTCATTAAAAATCCCTGCGCTGGAACAAATTATTACAGAAGTTCCTCTCAAAAATTGCAAGTACAGTTGCGACTATATGGGCATTAAAGAGATTGAATTTATCTTTGAATCAGATAAGTTCGGCGCAAATATCAAACTTGAAAACGGCAAAGTTATAAATTGGCAAATCGGCTCAAATGAGTATATTATCAATAATTTTTTTGATCAAAAAGGCGCAAAGCGTAAATTTGCAATTTCAGGAAGATTTTTAAATGCGAATGAGTTTGAAATTCTGGCTTTTGACCTGAATAATGTCTACAAAATTAATTACCTTTGCAAATTTGAAAATAATCAAATCGAAATTACCAGAAATTCCGTCTATTCGCTTCTGGATGCTCTTTGGAAAGAAAAATTAGTCGGTTCATTGATCAAATAAAATTAAAATTCATAATTCTTTTATGAGAATTATGAATTTTTTTTATCTCTAAAACACCAGCCAAGAGAGAAGCCAACTGCTTATTATTGCAATTATAAGCAGCCAAATCACATTAAGTTTGGTCTTTAAGTGCAATATCAAGGTCAAAATAAAGACAATCACCCCAACATAATTAACTTGGAACTTATCGAAGTTCCTGCTGAAAATCATATCTCGCAAGGACTCCGTGAAAAGCGATGTGTCCGCAAAAAATATCACCGCCGCAAAAATTAATCCCAATGTTACCGCTCGAACTATTTTCAAAATCTCTTTGAACCAAACCGTTTCTTCGACCCTTTCCAGGTAATGACAAAGTATCGGTATCAAAATAAGCGATGGCAGAATTATTCCTATCGTCCCTGCGACAGCACCCCAAACACCACCTCCATGCAGGTACCCAGTATAAGTTGCGAAGTTCAACCCCACCGGTCCTGGTGTCATTTGCGCCAAAGCCACCACATTACCGAATTCGACATTATTCACCAGCGCAAACTTTGTCACCAACTCGTCATAAAAAAGTGGGATCATAGCATATCCGCCACCGAAAGTTAAAATCCCGATTTTGAAAAACAACCAAAAAATTGCAAGTATACTCATTGGTTACTCTCCTGCTTTTTTTGATTTTTTCGGGCATTGAATAATGCAACGATTCCTCCGAAAACTCCTCCGGCAAGGATGATTAGAATCGCATCAATTCTGGTCAAAATCAACAACAAAAAAGCAACTATTGTCACTATCGGAGCAACTTTTCCCACGAAAATCTTTTTTGACAACTTAATTGCAGAAACCAGAATCAATGCCGCCACTGCCGCTCTGACTCCGGCAAAAATTTCATCTACTCCGGCACAACCTTCAATTCTGCCGAAAAGCATTGCAATCACGGTAATCACCATAAACGGCGGCAAAACCACCCCGAAAAGTGCCGCCAGAGCCCCTCTGAATCCGGCAACTTTTATCCCGATAAATGTTGACATATTTGCGGCAATCACCCCCGGCATAGATTGATTCAATGCGACACAATCGACCAAATCTTCTGCGGAAATCAAACGATATTTTTTTACGAAAGCATCTTCTATTAAAGGAATCATCACCAAACCGCCACCAACACTTACAATGGCAATTTTAAAAAAACTCCAAAAAAGAATCCAGTATTTTGATGAAAAAAATTTCATAAATTCGCCTCTATTTTTTCATCGGCAAAATATATTTTTCCAATTGCGGTTCTTTTTGAATTTCCAGAATTTCCTCACTGCGAAAATCTTTTTTGACATCGGATTTCTGCGCTCCTGCCAGCAGCATCATAATTGCAGTAATCAGCAGCACGATTGCCACAACCCCGATACCGATATAGATAAAGATTTTTTTAAGTTTCGCCAAATTTTCAGCAGTTCCTTCCATATCTATATCACGAATAATTTTTTCGCTACTTTCATCAGGAATTTCCATCTCAACATCCATTTTGCTTTTGACTTTTTGAGCAAGTCTATTAATTTCTTCCTCGGTCAAGTGATAGATATTACCAAGTTTTCTGATATAAGCAACGATAAAGACCTCTTTCGGCAAATTGTCATAATCTTCTGCTTCGAGTGCTTTCAAATAATCGACAGGAATGTGGGTATTCTGATTGATTGTCGAAAACTCCACCCCTACTGCCTCACGCAATCGGCGAAAAGTCAAACCGTAGTTATCAAAATCAAGTTCCACATCCGGGCGTTGAATACGATCAAGTTCATTCAAGTTAAGATTCTCAAAAGTGCTTTGGTACTGCGGGCGATAGGTATCTTCCTCTTTTTCCCGCTCGTAAGTAAAAGAAAAAGCATCAGATTTTTTCTCATCATCCTGATTATATGAGAAGTTGCAATTAGGTTCTTTTTTATTTTCTTCCTCTGCAATCTCATCAATTTTCTGGGTCAAAAAATCGTCATCTTCCAAGCAGACAACCTCATTTGCTTTCGCATCTTCCGAAGTTTCCTCTGCTTGTTCTACGGGGTGTTCCTCTGCAACTTCCTGATTTTCAAAAGTTTCTTCAAAAGCTTCCACATCATCATTATTTTCAGCAATCACCTCTTCATTTTCAGGGAGTTGCGTATCTTTTTCTTTATTTTTGTCATCCATCTCAAACAAATCAATCATCCTACACCTCTTTTATTCCTCAATAATATCATCAAAAACCATAATCTGTCGTTTCGACCCACCGGGCATTGGTGGACTGACAATCCCACGCTCTTCCATAATGTCTATCAAGTCAGCCGCCTTGTTGTAACCGATTTTCAAACGCCGCTGCAAATAACTTGTACTTGCCTGCTTGGTACTGAAAATTATATGCAATGCCTTTTTGAATAACTCGTCATCTCCCGCTTGAGAATATTTTGCCACCATCGGAGCATATTCATCGGCAATAATTTCATCCATCGCAATATCAAGTTCTGTTTTGCCCTCACACTCCATTTCGGCAATATCTTCGGCGGCCTCCTCTGCCAAAACTCCGTCGTCAAACTCTTGCGGTCTTTGGATAGAGATAAAATCGACAATCTTTTTAATATCATCATCATCGACCATTGCTCCCTGAATACGGCAAAGTTCAGCACCGCCGGGAGGAATGAAAAGCATATCGCCCTTACCAAGCAATGTTTCACCGCCGATTTTATCCAAAATAACACGACTGTCTGTACCTGAACCGACACGGAACGCAATTCTGGTCGGGATATTTGTCTTAATATCACCGGTAATAACCTTGGTAGAAGGTCTTTGAGTTGCCACAACTATATGAAGCCCTGCGGCACGACCTTTGGCTGCAATACGAGCGATTGAATGCTCGACTTCAACCTTGGCATCAGTCATCATCAAGTCCGCCAACTCGTCAATAATAATTACCAAATACGGCATTTTCTGCGGAATTTCATTTCCTGCCTTATCATATTGCACACGATTAATCACTCGATTATTGAAACCTTTAAGGTTTTTGACCCCGACTTCCGCCAAAATCTGATAGCGTCTTTCCATCTCATTAACCGCCCAACGGAGTGCGGTCGGAACTTTTTTAGAATCATTCATTACGGGGGTAACCAGGTGCGGAAGTCTTTCGTAATCTTTAAGTTCCACAACCTTGGGGTCAACCATAATCAAACGCAAATCGTCAGGAGCAAACTTAAAAAGCATACTCATAATGAGTGTGTTCATACAAACTGACTTACCTGAACCGGTCGAACCTGCAATCAAAAGGTGCGGTGTTTTAGCCAAATCAAGCACAATCGGTGTACCGGCAACATCTTTACCGAGGACAATCGGAATTTCTGCATCACTTTTCTGCCAAACATCAGACTCCATAATTTCCCGCATAAAGACGGCATCGCATCTAACATTGGGGACTTCAACTCCAACGGCATTTTTGCCGGGGATAGGAGCAAGCACACGAATACTCGAAGCTTCGAGGCTCATTTTGATATTACCGCCGATACTTGCAACTTTCTCGACCTTCACGCCGGCTTCGAGATTAATTTCATAACGGGTAACACGGGGACCGGAGATATGATTTGACACTACTCCCTGCACATCAAATGCGTCCAAAGTTTCCTGCAAGCGAGATTTGCATTGATTAATATGAGAAATATCCTCACCGACAGAACCTTTGCCTTTGCTTAACATATTCAAGTTCGGGCAAGCATAAGCACCGAACCTCTGAACTTTACCTTTTTCACCTGCAACCGTGATATCAGTATTGGGATCGGGGCTATTGGCTGAACCGAGTTTTGCAGATTTATTATTTTTGTCATTTACCGTCTGTTCGGGATCGTCAAACTCTTCATCATCAAAAAGCGGTTGTTGCGCCAATTTTTCCATTGCGCTAAGTTGAGAATTATTATTTTCCGCTATTGCATTTTGAGCTAGCAATTCTTTTTCCTCCGCCTTACGAGCCTTTTCATCGGCGCGTTTTTGAGCCAATTGCTGCTGCTTTTCCTTTAAAGAATTGATAGCACTGCGGACGAGCGAAGTTTTCGGCGACTCGTTCTCCATATCTTTGGAGTAGTCATTATGCGGATTATCAAAAATGGCCTTTTTCAAAATCGCATGCCAATCGGAGAGATAGACAATCACCAAACCGACAACCATCAAAAGCCAGCCCAGAATATTGCTTCCGACAAATCCGATTAAGCGGCGCAAAATTCCCGGATTCAAATCATCAAACGCCGGAGCAACCAAAAATTGCCC
>JAZRSP010000010.1:0-2103 GCA_045651565.1 Victivallaceae bacterium
AATTTTCCGATGATAGAAAATATTGAACTGCGTCTTGGAGTTGAAGCACATAAATATATCTATGAAGAATTTGATATAACTGAAACCCGTCGGGATGGAGAATATTTTATCGTAAAAATTGCCGCCGCCCCGGAGTACAAAATCGTCAATTACATCCTCGATGAAGGCGGAGACGCCAAGCTGCTCAACCACCCGGAGCTTGCCGCCGAAGTGGTCAAACGGGCAAAACAGACCATAAAAGTTCATGAAGAACCGCAAAATTAAAAATTTTTCATGCCTTGCATTTTACTGTGACAACTTTTGTCACAGTCAGTTAATTATATTATCTCCCAGACAATAACGGAGAATGACAATGAAAGAAAAACTGAACGAGATCATGAAAAGCTTTAAAGAACCATTTTGTTCAGAAGCTGATTTTCAACATTCGCTTGCGTGGAAATTGCATGAAGAAATTCCCAATGCCAATATTATATTGGAATATCCGTGGAAAAATGAGAATAATGAAAACAAAATGGTCTATTACGATATTTATGTTGAAGTCAATGATCAGGTCCATTTGATAGAACTGAAATATCGTACTAAAAAAATAGAAATAGAGAAATATGGGCAAAAAATTACCCTGAAAGATCACAGTGCCCAAGATATGGGCTGCTGTCATTTCTGGCTTGATGTACAACGGCTTGAAAATACGAAGCTTAAATGTGATTGTAATTATTGCATAATGCTGACAAATGATGATTTATACTTAAAAGGACCGAAAAAAGGTAGTGTTTATGAAAATTTTTCATTAAAAAATGGTATCACGGCTGGAACAGAAATTAAAATCAATGATAAAGATAAAAAAAAGGTAGAAAAATATTGGCCGAAAAACGCAACAAAAATAAAACTTAAAAACGAATATAAATGCGAATGGGAGCCGTGTATGCAGAATGATGAATGGAAATATTTATTGCTGGAAATAAAAAGGTAACTGAAAAGTGAAAACCGATTATAAAATTCCGCCTGTCGCCAAGTTACTGGTGTCAAAAACAGGAAAATCAAAATGAAGACAGATAGTCAAACGGATATTGATGCAGCTGCCGTCAGACACCAAGCCGATGATTCCTGCGCAGAAGCAGAACTCAATCGCAGCATTATTGAGCAGGCTCTGAAAAAATTTAATATTCCGGGCAAAATCACCAATTATACTGTCGGACCGCATATTATACGCTTTGAAATAACTCTGCCCGCTGGAGTAAAAGTAAGAGTTATAGAAAAAATAGAAGGTGCTATTGCGGCAGAGTTTACAGAGAATATTCGTATTCTCGCCCCAATCCCTGGCAGTTCAAAGGTTGGGCTTGAAGTTCCACGTGTTAATCGCAAAACAATTTCGTTTCGCTCGATCATTGAAGCAAAAGCGTGGCAGGACAGAAATGACAATATTCCGATCGTTATCGGTAAAGATGTCGCAGGAAAAACAGTAATTATCGACCTTACAAAAGCACCGCATCTGCTCATCGCCGGAACCATCGGAACCGGCAGCACAGAATGTGTAAATACGCTGATTGCAAGTTTACTTTTCAAATTTAAACCGGATGAACTCAAGCTGTTGTTGATAGATTCCAAAGTTGTCGCATTTGGTCAGTATGAGAGAGTTCCGCATTTGCTTATACCTCCTGTCAACGATCCGGATAAAGCGTTATCAGCATTGAATCAGATCGCCGATGAAATCGACCAAAGATATAAAATCATGGCAGAAGCAGGAGTTAAAAATATAACCGGTTTCAACTCCAATATTGACAACGCAAAAAATGCGATGCCTTATATTGTTGTCATCGCAAATTTGTCGGTGAATAAAAATGACATGGAACTTGCGATTGTACGTATTGCCCAGAAAGGACGTGCAGCCGGTGTCCATATTGTGGTTTCAACACAATGTATTTCACCGGACGTTGTTTCCGGCGTATTAAAAGCCAATTTTCAAAGCCGCATCTGTTTTAAGGTATCGACAGAACAGGAGAGTTTGCGAGTGCTTGATGCCAAAGGTGCTGAAACGCTTCTTGGCAACGGAGATATGCTGCTGCAATATCCATACTGTACCGGCTTCAAGCGAATACAAGGGGC
>JAZRSP010000011.1:0-4734 GCA_045651565.1 Victivallaceae bacterium
AGAAAATCCGCAGGAAGATGATCCGTTGTCAGAAAATGAAGTTGTGGGACCGGGGGATTGGCGGGAAACAGATAATGCTGAAGAAGGGACTCCGGCAATTATTGCCGACGGTCCGCGTGCCGGAACTCAAATCACCATTCAACGCCCGAAAAATCCCGAAAATACTGAACCGAAAAAGGTCAAAACTCTTGCAGAACGCAAGGAAGCCAAGACCCGTCAACGGAAACGCAAAGCCATCGAAATGATGATTCAGGCGATCAAAGACGGCGAAACTTCCACTCCGGATCGTCACATCATCTATCTGATGGCAGCCTGCAAGGGGACACGGGCAGTTTGCGGAGATCACTTTGATTACAAAACCAAACAGACTTTCAACTCATTGGAACTTCCGGATAAAATTATGAGTTTTGCTTCTTTACAGAACAAAGACACTTCTGAAAGTGCAAAAATCGATCTCTTTTTCTGGGAAAGCGTCTGCGAAAATATCTTTACAGAACTTGGCACCGGTCAAAGCGGCCCGGATGAACCACGCTGGGCAGAAGCAGGAATTATTGCAAGTCTGGTCAACTATGATCTGGAAAAAGCTCTTGCCGATGCGACTGCCGCACTTCCGGATCCCAAATCCTGGGAAGCACTTGAAAAGAGTGAAAAAGCTCAGCAGGAGGCCGCTTGATGAATTGTCATATCACCATTCACAACAAAGACAACCGGATTTCCATTCGCGGCAAATGGGAGGAACTCAAAAAGTTTCTCCCGATCCAGTCGGCAGAAAGTCCGGAATATCTTTGTTTCAGGGATAACTCCCGGCAGATCGAAGTAGTCGTTACTCCGGAAACTCCAACAGACGCAAAAATCGTGATAGATCTTGCCCGTGAATATTTGAATCGTCTGAAGGAAAAATCCGGAGAAATCGTTGCCATCAGCAGAAAAGAACTTTCTCAAATCATCCGGCAGCTTGAAACTGCCGGCAAATCAATATGAAACTCCACCTTGTTGGTTTCACCTTGCCAATGCCGCTCCACCGCCTGAAGCGGCGGATGGGCGGACTTTGGCTATGGGTGAAAGGTGAAACCAACAACCCGAACAAGGAGGTATAAGATGGCTAAGATCAATGAAATGACAATGAGTGAAATCGTGGATCGAGCTGTGGAACTGGGATTCCCCACTAAAAAGAGCAAAGGTGAAGCATACTTTCACTGGAATTTCTCCAGAGAAATGCGTGCTTATGAATTTGTTTTGAAACACGATCCGGAAATCGCCGAAGAGGAAGATGATGACTTTTTCCCCGATGATGCCGCATAAAATAAGGGTAAAAGTATGATCGACACTTACAAAGAAGTAACCAGACGCATCATTGCAGAGTTGGAAAAAGGCGTGATTCCCTGGCACTGTCCATGGAGACCGTATGAATGGCGTCACCGGAATCTGATCAGCGGCAAACCATACCGCGGAATCAACCAGATCCTGCTCTGTATGATGCCTTATGAATCACCATTCTGGCTGACACCACGGCAGCTGCACAAACTTGGCGGTGAAGTCAAGCCGGAAGAAAAAGGCTGCGGAGTTGTATTCTGGACTTTATTTGAAAAAGTTCCGGGGACAAAGATTCCGGTATTGCGGTTCTATACTGTATACAATATAGAGCAGACCATCGGAATTCCTTCAAAATATATACCGGATCTTCCGCCAAAAAATCTGATTGAGTTTGACCCAATAAGCAATGCAGAAGAAGTGATTGCCGCTTACAGCGATTGTCCGGAAATCATTCATGGCGGCAACAGGGCGTGTTATTCTCCCGGTTCCGATCTGATCATGATGCCGGAGCGGGTACAGTTTGAAAGCGAAGAAGAATATTATTCCACGCTTTTTCACGAAATGACGCACTCAACCGGTCACAGCTCCCGATTGAAACGCCCCGGCATGGAAAACATACGGTTCGGCAGCGAAACCTATTCCAAAGAAGAGTTGATTGCTGAATTTGGTGCGGCTTTCCTCTGCACCCATTCGGGGATAGCCCACGCGACAATCAAAAATTCCGGAGCATACATTCAAAGCTGGCTGGAAAAACTAAAAAATGATAAAAAACTTGTGGTACAAGCCGCCCATAAGGCTCAAAAAGCCGTTGATTATATGATGAAAAATACGCAAACAAAGGAGAATGCCGCATGAAACATCTGAACAAAAAATCATCCGCCGTTCTGCAGAAACTTATTGACTGCATGAGTGATCCCGCTTACGCAAAAACAATGGGGAGTTTTGCCAAAATTGAAAAAAACGATTCCTGCTTTATGCCGGTTTCAATCGAAAAACTGCACCATATTCCCACTTTTGATAATCATATTGCCGTCAGCCACACCTATGTTGAAAACGGTGATTTGATGCGTGATCCGGAAATGGAATTTGTCAGCAAAGGCGGCAAATTCCATCCCATCAGCTTCCGTCAGGACAATATGGGAATACATCAGGAGGTCTTTGAATACAGCGATGTTGACGGACGTCCGGTCAAATATAATCCATCTTTACTCAATGACCTTGTAGAGTTTGCCAATATGTGGATGCTGAATATCAATGAACAGCAGGAACTTGGAGTTGAAGTATGAAAACTTATGCCGAATGGATCACTTCTCATAAAGCCCTTGCATCATTCCTTGTTCCTGGCGATGAAGTGGATAACGACTTTGTTGAATATTTCAAAAACAGCAGTTTGCCGGATAATGACAGTAAATTGCTTATTCAGCAGAGCGAAGCCGCCGACCTCTGCCGGAATCAGGAGCAGAAATATCTGCCGACTTACGCAACTTTGAAACAGGAAAATGGCAAATGGTTCTATGCCGGGAATTGCTATCAGGGAGAAAAAACGCCAGCCATTCATCATATCTTTATGACCTTTGCCGCAGAGATACCAAGTTTCGGCTATAAGTATTACCGGAATTGTGACAGTCCGGATCTGTGGTATTTGCGGGATGCCCATAATCACTGGCACATTGCAGACAGTAATGGTGTTGCCCAGGGACCGCTGAAAAATGAACTTGTTCTGCATATCCTTGATGTTTCAGGCAAAGAAATTGAACAAATCACCACCACGGACAATGAAGTATGAAAAAGTATTTGAACATCATCTTTCTGCAAGGCGAAGATGCCGAAGAAGTTTTGGAAATAATCAGGAGTCAGGGCGAGTCTGCCGCGATGAATTATTTGAAAGAGTGGGATATGGGGGATAGTTGCGATGAATCGGAAACTCATCCGGCAGGCAGCTCTGATTCCTCTTTTATCCGGGGAGATTACATTATGAATTACAATGATTCTTTAAGCTATGTCGGGTTATGCCGAGTAGTGGAAAGCGAGGCGTCATGAGTTACACCGCAACCGAAAGCTGTCCGGAATGCGGAAGTTATGAAATCGAGGTCATCGACCACATCTGGAATCCAGAAGAACAACAAAACGAACAACGCTGTATCTGCTGGACTTGTCAGCACGATTGGCACGAACTGGAGGAAAATCAATGAGTATCTGGAAAATCATTTCAAGTGACATTGCAAATAAATTGAACCGCTGCGGAACTTATGAAGTAAGAGAAATCATCCGTGCCGCAGAAGATCTGGGCTATACCAATATAGAATTGGAAAATGATATCGTCACTGCCACCGATAACACCGGCTGGCGGACAACGATCGCAGAACAATAACAAAGGAGCAAAACAAATGAGTTGGGGTTACGCAAACAGCAATCTCTTCATTCAGTGCAAGAGTGAGGAGCAGGCAAAAGAACTGGAAAAACGCTTCAAAGAAGAAGATCCGGGGCAAAACTTATTCTATCTTTGGCAGGGAGCCAATGATAAAAAACGCTGGGATCTTGATTTGACAGATGGTGATATTCCGGACTCTTTCGATGATGATGTATTGGCATTGAATAAATGGCTGAAAGAAAATTTCGGTATCAAACTTGAAGGCTACTGGATTTATGACGGGGATGACTTGTGGCGTTGTGAGGTTCACGATGATAAAGTCGTTGACGGTAATTTAAGCTGGCTGGCAGGATACACGGTTGCTCAGATTCAGGAGATCAAGCAAATAGCGGAAGAAAAATTCAAAGAAGAAGCGGAGGTAAAAAATGCCTAACTGGTGTGAAGTAGACTGTCAGATCAACTTTCCGGATGAAACAGAAAAGAAGAAACTTCAGGCCGCTTTGGATGCTGAAATTGCCAAAGCAAAGGCAGAGGATAAAGGTTTATTTGTCGGATGTAAAGAAAAATATCTCTTCTTTTCAGCATACAGTGATGATGAAACTGAAATACTTATCACCGGAGATGTAAAATGGAGTCTGCAACCGGAGGAAATGGCGGATTGGGTTCGCTGGTTCTGTTCTCACGCAAAAATCAGTGAAATAACCGCAAAATACAATGAACCGGGCTTCCGTATTTTGGGAGAATATACTTATGACGGAAAAACGCTTGAAGATTGCTGGCTGCCGGAAGAGTTCTATCCTGTATTGGAAAATGATGATTGGGATAAATTTAATGCCGATGTGGAAAATGCTCTTGACGAACACGGTTTGGAATCCGTGGTGGATGAAATCATTCAGGACGCTGCCTGACAGCAGGTATGCGGGCTGACGCCCGCAGTCCCATCTTCATGTTTTGTCCCCGCCTCGGGCGAAGGACAAAACATTGGAGGTGAACATGAATACAGCAAATGAAAAAATCTTTTACAGAGTCAAAGGCAACCGCTTTCTCTT
>JAZRSP010000012.1:0-1213 GCA_045651565.1 Victivallaceae bacterium
GGGGCTGCAACCAAGCCACCCATAAAAAAAGACGACGCAAGTCTCCCCCTAAAAATTATTTAATGAAACGGCAGCTGATTCCTGCCGGGAGCAAGCGACCGGTTGATTCGGGGATAGTCATTTCACTGCTGATAAATTCGCCTTTACCGAAAACTTCACGAAGCATATTTTCGAGGACAATCGGTGAAAATCCGGGAGAATGGCAACTTAAAACCACACAGAATTTCTTATTTTTATCCAGAATCTGACTGCATAGATTAAGTAATTTGGGTAAGTCTTCCTCGATTTTCCAGACTTGACCGTTTGCACCGCGCCCGAAAGAGGGCGGGTCGAGGGCGATTAAGTTGTATTTATTGCCCCGCTTGATTTCGCGATTGCAGAATTTAGTTACATCATCGACAATCCAGCGGATAGAATCTGGCACTTTGTCACGATTAATTTCCAAGTTTTCTCTACCCCAGTCGACCATGCCTTTGGCAGCATCGAGGTGGCAGCATTTCGCTCCGGTTTCAGCCATAGCCATAGACCCGATTCCGGAGTAGGCGAAAAGGTTTAATACTGAAGCCTGCGAACCTCCGAGTTCATTTTTGATAAAATCTCTGAAAAAATCCCAATTCTGATACTGTTCAGCGAAAAATCCCAAGTGCCCGAAGTTGGTCGGCTTCATAATTAATTTAAAACCGCCCCATTCAACGACCCAGCGGTCGGGGACTTTTTTGTACCAAGTCCATTTACCTGAACCGGTACTGTTGCGGACGAAAATTCCGTCGGCTTTGTCCCATTCTGCTTTTGGGAGCAGCGGTTTCCAGAAAGCATTGAGGGCAGGGCGTATTAAGCGGTATTCTCCGACTTGTTCCAATTTCATTTTGTTACCGCTGTCAAGAAGCTGATATTTCATTATTTGACTCCTTTTACTCTGTAATTGCTTTGTGCGTTGTAAACAATTTCGCCACGGGTAACGGTCATAAGCGGTTTGTGAGTGCCTCGCTCAAAAAACGCAATGTCCGCCAAAAGCCTGGGTCGTAAAAATCCACGGTCGGTGAAACCGATACTTTTTGCCGCATTGGAAGTAACCGCACGAGCCGCCTGAATCGCATTCAAGTGACCGTAACTCATAAGTGAATGCCACCCTGCATCAAGCATTGTGGTTGTGCCTGCTAAAACTTTGCCGTCGGTACTGGTGTAGCCGTCTTCCACAATAATTTTGGTAGGG
>JAZRSP010000013.1:0-2323 GCA_045651565.1 Victivallaceae bacterium
TCAAATAGAAAGTATCTTTATCAGTGCAGGCTTCCAGATAATTAAGTCGCACATCCCAGAATTTTTTTTGAATGGTGACTCTGGTGCCGTCTTTCAACGAGAATATCGAACATGTCATGTTTGGACCGTACGAACATCCGGTTAAAAACAAGAATACTCCGACTGTACATAAATACAGCCCAATCGTCAAAAATGTTTTTGGTGTGTCAGACAGGTTCATTTTTCGCCTCCGCTTTTATCACTTTGACAGTTTTGCAAATGCCATAGCCTCCGGCAAACAGTAAAAGCCATGCAATGAACAATGTCCCTACGGAGGATGCCAATTTTCCTGCAGCAATGCTGCTGATACTTGTCCATACCACAAGTACAAACAGCACAATTTCATGCAGCGACAGTGATGCAAGTGTGACTTTCTTATTGAATTGCCAAATTTTCAATATGCCCAGGACAAACAGGGCAGATAGACATAAAAACAATACCGACCCAACAAAAGTCGCTGCAGTGATACCGACCCCATCCGGACCTCCATACAGGAATGCAATACCCCACATAAAAAACACTAAATCAAGTGCTGTCAGCAACAGTGATGCAAGGATTTTTGCGGCAAGAAAAGAGACCTTTTCCTTGTTTTTTCTTGTGGGTATATTATTTGCCTTTTTCGGCTGACAAAACCTTTTAATAATCCATTGGGCGGCAGCAAAGATGATACCGGAATAAAAGATGCCGGTCAAAAAGTATCGTCCCCATTGGTATTCACACAGCCAGCTGAAATCACGATATCCGCCAAGGTACACGCGCATACCGAACAGGGTAAAGAGAGGTTCTTCCTGATCCGGAAATGAATTTTGTATTAAATATTTTTCATCTGCCCACGCAAAAAGGAATATCCAGAATGCGATTATAAGCAATACTGCAATGCATCTTATGATGTGTATGGCTTTTTGATTGTCTGGGAGTTTCATTTATCGTCCTCCGCTTTTATTGCTTTTGTGGTTTTGAAAATGCCATAGCCTCCAGCAACAAGTATCAATAAGACAATGAAATGCGCTATGATTGGCGAAACCTCCTTAGTGGAAATCGTTGCAATGATCACAATGACAAAAAACAAATACGACACCGCTTCATGCAGGATAAGAGAGGTCAAAACTAATCCTTTTTCAAAACGCCAAACCGCAAGCGTAAGCAAGGCGGTTATTGCCGCACCACCAATTCCTGCTGCACCTCCAATAATAGCTTCAGCACAAAGCGGATTGCCATCGGGACCGCCATACAAGCAAAATATACCCACATAAAAAGCTGCAAGGTCAAGCAGTATCAGCGGAACAGATGCAAGAGATTTGATTATCAGCAGAAATTCCTTCATTACGCCCCTCACCTTCACCGATATTGATCAAAACGGATATGCCTTATTTCCTGTGGCAACAATCAACGGTTATATTATACCACAAATCGGTCATCATTACAAGCAAAGTAAAAAGAAAAATCTGTAAAAAGCTGATTTTACGATTTGAATTTTATTGCTTGCAATGTTATTTTATGGCATCGAGAAAATTATAATTGCGGACACTAAAACGGACAAAAAAAACGGACTGCAACGGACATATACTGACATGAAAGACAATGAACACCTTTTATTTCAAAGCGGCGGTTACAGGAATTTAAAATCTTTTCAACTGGCACAGCTCTGCTTTGACATTACCGTCCGTTTTGTTGAACTCTATATCCCTCCGAAGTCCCGAACCACGGATCAAATGGTACAGGCAGCGCGTTCCGGAGTTCAGAATATTGCGGAAGGATCGGTCGCTTCGGCAACAAGCAAGCGTACCGAATTAAAGTTGACCAATGTTGCAAGAGCATCGTTGGAAGAGCTGCGCCTTGATTATGAAGATTATCTGCGTCTGCATGCCATAACAGTTTGGAGCAAAGAACATCCGCTTACTCAGGAATTTATCCGCCGCCGCATAAGCTCAATGGAAAATTTCAGAAATTTTATCCAATGGGCAAAACTTCATGATTCTGCAATGTCCGTAAAAGTCCGTACCTGTCCGTTACAGTCCGTTATCGTTGCTAACGGAGCATTGCTTTTGCTTGACACAACCTGTTATCTGCTTGACCGCCAACTTGCCCGCCTTGCAGCCGACTTTGAAAACAAGGGCGGCTTTTCAGAGCGGATGTGCAAACGCCGCACCGAAAAGCGGAAGGAGTGCAATAAATGAATAACGCTGTTGCGATAACCGAATAAGTCCTTTGCGGAGAACAGCTTCCAGTTCCTCTGACAGTTGAAATTCTTCTATTTTGAATTTATTGTTTTTTCTCATGGTTA
>JAZRSP010000014.1:0-8075 GCA_045651565.1 Victivallaceae bacterium
CGCATGGCTACTTGCCAGAAAAAAACAAGAAAGCAAGTAGCAAGTTTAACTATATGAAAGATTTTCATTGCTTTTTGCCACTTACTCGAACTTTGCCGTAACCGCCGTAATACGCCATGCGTAAACGCAAAAAAGGCGGCAGGATTTCTCCTGCCGCCACATACACAAATACCTCTATTGCAAGTACTACTGCACTCATCAACATCTGTATAAATTTTATCAATATGAATTAGACTTTTTGGAGTGTTTCAGCATGACCACACTACAATAGAAAAGCAATCCTGCAATAATTTTTAATGCTCCGCAAACCCCGAAAACAATAATGGCTTTGGTATGGTCTAATGCAAAACCAACAATCATTCCTGATAAACCCATGGTAACATTCAAACAGAATAAGCGAACACCTGTGAATGCACCGATTACTTCAGTCGGTACAACGTCATAGTGAACGAGCGGAATTGCATTTGCTTCCATTTGAGCCATCATAAACCAAAGGAAGTAACACAATACAAAGAATGTTGATGATGCGAGAAGTGTCTGCTTCATGCAAAAAAGTGAACCGATAAGTCCTACAACGAGCAGAGTATTGATAATCGGCAAAAGTTTGCCCGCACCAAATTTATCAGAACATACCCCGACAATCCCGGTAGCACAAAATGCCGCAACCGGAAGAACCGCAGTTGACCAGCCGACTGCTTCGGTATCAAGCCCCTGTTTCATGGCAACTGCAATAATCGCACCGCCTGCACCGTCACCGAAGCCACGGAGAATATTGGCAGGCATAAGAATTTTGAATTCACGCAGTTTAACCACATTGGCAAAATTTGCGAATGGTGAAATTTTAGGCGGAAGTTTTACCTCTGCCAGATCAGGCAATTCAGTAACTTTGAGTATAAATAATGCAGAGAGAGTTTGGAAAAAGATAATCGCCCCGCTCCAGCAGACATAGCCATAGGGGAAAGTTAAATGCTTCAAAGCAAACGGAGCAAGCAAACCTAAACAAAAACCGATAATTCCGCTGGTCATACCAGTCATTGCAATGTAGCGACCGCGAATATTATTGTGAATCGCTCGAATGTAAAGGGTTGTAACAAAAACTGCATAAAGCGACATGAATGGTGCTGAAATTGCCGAAGCAACCATTTTTATGTAAAAAGCAACATTGGTTTGACGGAGAATGTCAGGGCCGAGTGCGATTGCCAAGTCTGCTAATGGCACGATTAAAGAGACCAAAAGCATTAAACTTACCGCTACTGCACGTTTAGAAACTTTGTCGGCAAAAAACGATGAAAAAAAGGTCATTATAAAGCCCAAAGCCCAAGCCGGAGTTCCGTAAACTCCCATTTGAGTATAACTGAAACCGAGTTTGACATTAAATGCTTGGGTGAATGGTCCTAATTGTAATTGAGCATAAACTGTTCTGCAAATATCACTTCCGCCTGCAAACCCGATATTGCGTTGTTCTTGTGGGTTTTTCGTTAAAAAACTAAAAATTTTCATTTTTTTTCCTTTCTTTAAACTTACGCGTTATATTCCATATACTATAATATATTTTTCATAAAAATCAATAGTTATCATTTAAAAAACCAGAAAATAAAATAGATTTGATAACTTCTAGTAATAATGTTATGCAAAGTATTTCGGATCTTCTACTATTTTTTTATCACTATTGCGCCTTTATGGCAAAACTTTTGAACAATTTTGCAAATAACTGTCTATTCCGCCCCAAAAAATTAAAAATACATTTTATTTTTCACTTGTAAAGTTTTTCAGACCTCTCAAAAAAAAATTCTATTTTTTAAAATTTTGACCGCTTTTTGGGGAGATTTGAAGACAAAAACACCGTTTTTTTAAAAAAAATCGATTTTTTTTTGATTTCGTACTTGAAAAAAAAATAGAGTTATATTGCATGCAGATTTGAGAATAGTTCTCAATATCATTGCTGAAAAACAGCACAACTAAATTATTTTTTAACAGCGACAAAGATCGCAAAAAACAGAAAGGGTAAAAAAATGAAAAGCTCACTCGTATTAACCGAAGGTGAAGAACTTCAGGCAACTTTAACCGGAGAACTCTTTGCTACATCAACCAACTTGTTGATAAATGCCATCATGAAAATTATGCAGGGCATTTTGGCAATTTTTGGTGTACGCATGGCAGCAGTTTTGGTTGTAACCAACAAACGCGTTGTTCTCGAACAGAAAACTTTCACCTGCTGGGTAATTCCGCAAAAAGCTGCTTTCAAAAGTATTCCTTTCGCCGGTGTTGCAAGTGTTGAATATGGTTATGATGCAATGTGCAGTTTCGGTCTTTGCCGTAAATATGCTTTGACTGTAACTCAGAATAGCGGCGAATCTTTCGGTTTCGTATTGAAAGGCGGCGAAGAAGTTGCAAGAACTACTACTAACGCTATCATTCAGAATATCAAATAATTAATAGTTATTATATTCTACGAAAAACATGCTCTCAGTTCTACCACTATGGATTACTCTAAATGCTTATGCGTTTCTTTTAGATGCATTGGCAGTGGCAGGTACAACGGGAGCATGGTTTTTATTTAGTTCAAATCATCCCGTCCTGGGGTGGATAGTCGCAATTATTACTGCGATAATTCTTTTTTGCGCGATTCAAGTTCATATCAGTTATCCCACAAAATTAAAAACCTACCACATTCTTTATCGGCGCAATCACAAAAAATTTCACCGCAACTCTTTCCATGAATTTATGACCGCCCCCTGCTACCGTTTGGTAGTTCGCACAGTTTTGTGCCATGTCGGCCATTCCGAAGAGTATAATGCAATTTTCAAAGATGTCTGGGGCGAAGGCATTACTTGCTGCAGACCAATACCGGCAACGGTAATTATTTTCAAAACTCCCGAAGAGGGCAGACGCTGGCTCGAAGAACAGCAAAAAGTTTTTGTCGATACCGATGACGACAACGATGATGATAATTCCGCTGAATAATTGCTGAACTAAACTCAATCAATCTTATATTTATATTTTTTAATACTATAATATCATTATGAAAAATATTTTTCTCACAATATGTTTGCTCTTATTTTTACTTGGCTGCAACTCTGCTTCTCCGATTTCAGCAAACCTAATTTACGGCACATGGCAACTCTATATAGTTGATGACGGTCGCAGCAGTCAAGCAAAAAAACTTCCAATTCAATTAACTTTTTCAGAGGATTGGAGTTACATTTCCTATTTAGACGAAGGGCAATTTTCAGAAAAGCATGAGGGGTCATGGCAGATAAAAAACAATCGACTGATTTTAACTGATCACCAGAACAACATCTCCGAATACTTGTATAACAGTCAAACATCAATTTTGACACATTCTCCTAAAAAGTATGACAAGACCTTTTTCCCCGGCGGAGTAACTTTGATTTTGGAAAAAGTCACAATTGAAAAAGATGATTTTATCTAAACAATTTTTGAATATCTGCGGAAGTATGCTCTTCTAATTTGTATTTTCTTGTAACTATGCTATATTAGTACATATTTTTATTTAGTAATAAGAATTTAACTTAATAAAAGGAAAATAAAATGAACTTATTCGAACGTTTTTTTAAATTGCAGGAAAACAATACGACTATCCGCAAAGAAGTTTACACCGGAACTATCATGTTTTTGGCTGTATCATATATTTTGGCAGTCAATCCGGAAATTCTCAGCACTACCGGCATGAATCGCGGTGGAATCTTTTATGTAACTGCGGTTGCGGCATTTATCGGAACTTTCACAATGGCACTGCTTGCAAATGCGCCATTGGCATTGGCTCCGGCGATGGGGTTGAATGCCTTTTTTGCCTACTCGGTTGTCAGTACAATGGGTTACTCATGGCAATTTGCACTCTTTGCGGTTGTGACAGAGGGTATTATCTTTTTCTTGCTGTCGGTAAGTTCAATTAGAGAAAAAATTATCAATGCTATTCCGCTTTCGCTGAAATATGCTATGGGAGCAGGAATCGGGTTATTTATCACTTTGATTGCATTCAAAAATGCCCATATCATTCAAGCGCACCCCGTAACTTTTTTGACTATTCAGAACTTTTTCGGTGCTGATTTCCACACCGCCGGAATTTCTGCGATTCTGGCATTTTTCGGGGTGATTATTTCTGCATATTTAATGCATAGAAATATCCTGGGGGCGTTACTTTTCGGTATTCTTATAACTTGGGGATTAGGTATTATCTGCCAACTTACAGGTGTTTATCAAGTTGATGCAACCAAGGGTTTTTATTCCTTACTTCCGCATTTCAGTTCAAATTCTTTATTTGAGCCCTTTAACGAATTTTGCAATCTTTTCGGAGCGGCATTCGATGTAGAAAACTGGAAGCATGCACCATCGGAAAAATCAGGATTTCAGCTTTGGATGTCAACAGACTTTGCGGTTATCTGTATTGCTTTCCTTTTCACAGACTTTTTTGACACCGTCGGAACTGTAAACGGGGCAATCGTAAACACTCCGCTGATGGAAAAAGACGGCTCTATTCCCCGCTTGAAAAAAATCCTGCTTGCAGATTCAATTGCCACCTTTGCAGGAGGTGTTTTAGGAACCAGCACGACAACTACTTTTGCAGAATCTGCCGTAGGAATCAATGCCGGTGCAAGAACCGGTCTCTCTGCTTTGACCTGCTCATTATGGTTTTTAATCTCTTTGGTGGCAGCTCCGATATTTTTGGCAATTCCCGGATTTGCGACAGCACCGGCACTTATTATTGTCGGATTTTTGATGATGAAAGCAATTGTCCACATTGACTGGAATGATATTGCAAGTACAGTTCCTGCGTATATACTTATTGTCGGCACAGTTTTCACCTACAACATCAGTGACGGACTTGGGCTTGGCGTTATTTCTTATACACTCCTCAACTTTTGGAGAAAGGACAAAATGCATTGGATGCTTTGGGTTGTTTCTCTGCTTTTTATCGCCAAATATTTATGCTTATAAGAATAATAATCAAATAATTTTACGGAGATTTTATTATGGAAAATATCGAAATTATCAAAACACCTGACGAAGTCAATGAGCGAATCCGAGAATTAGGCGCAGAAATTACAGACGCTTGCGGAAAAACTCCGCTTACAATGATTGTTATTATGAATGGCGGACTGTTTTTCGCGGCGAAACTGGCAGAATCAATAAAATTAGAAGATTTTTATATTGACTCTATGGCGGCAGGAAGTTATACAAAAAATATCAGTTCCGGGATTGTTGAATTACGATCCAGATTGAAACTTAACCCAAAAGAGCGCAACATCTTGATTGTAGATGAAGTGCTTGATACCGGCAGAACCCTCAATGCAATCAAAAATACTCTCCTAGAAATGGGGGCTTTAAGCGTAAAAACCGCCGTTTTGGTTGAGAAAAAACTTGCTCGTCCCGACGGACTTGAACATGCCGATTGGGCAGGATTTTTCATGGATGACCGCTATCTCATCGGCTGCGGCATGGACTCAGAAGAGAAATACCGCCACTACCCCGGAATTGCGGTATTAAATTAATTTTGCTATAAAAAAATAACAGATACTTGAAAAAAATAATAGATTGTATTATATTAAATTTGAAATTTTACTAAACATACAACAAAATCACAAAAAATGAAAGGTAAAAAAATGTATAAATCAAAAACTACTGCTCTTGTGTTGTGTCTGCTCTTCGGATGTTTCGGAATGCATCGTTTCTATGTCGGAAAAGTTGAAAGCGGTCTTGCAATGTTAATTACTTGCGGCGGTTGCGGCATTTGGTGTTTGGTTGACCTTTTTATGATAATTTTCGACAAATTCCGTGATGTAAATGACCAGAGGTTAATATAATTAAATAAAAAAAAATCACATCCGGAAAGTTTTATACTGTCCGGATGTTTTTTATTTTCATTTATTTTGTTTTCAAAACAAATATGCACTTTTCAATTTATTATATCAATCAAACAAATCTGCTCCGAAGTTGACAAAAACCATTACCGGAATCAAACCGCCCTTATTGATATTGAGCAAGCCCAATTGAAATGTGGCATTATTCTGACCATTATTGATCAAACCAAACTGGATGCCATTTTGCTTTGCCTGATTATAAGCCCCCAACTGGAATGAGAAATCACCATGCTGTCCATCCTGAACATTGATAAATCCCATCTGAACTCCTTCGAGTGATTTAGCATAGTTATAACCGATAAAAGCCCATTGCAATCCGGAAACTCTATTCTGGTCGTTTCCGCAGAAAGACAATGACGCTCCCTCTAAATCTCCATTACCAAGCAGAGGCAACCCGACTCCCAAGCCCTCGATATCGACATTGCCAATTGCAGCAGGTGCATCAATCCAGAAACCGCAGGCGAAAGACTCTTCAGCTTTAACGACAGTGACACTCAAAAAAACTACGACTAATGCAAATAAAATTTTCTTCATTTTTTCATCCTTTCTTTACTTTAACTTCAATCAATAGGTTTTACCTATGGTAATTAATTTACTGTTTTTTTCAAAAAATTCAACTTTTTTTGTTATTTTTTTAATTTTTAGGCGGATAAACTCCGATAACGAACTCGCCTTTCCAGTTTCTATCGGCATTTTGAGCAAGGATATTACCGACAGTATCGGTGATGACTTCCTCATGAATTTTAGTTGCTTCACGAATAATGGCAATCCGGGTATCTTCGCCCAAAACATCTCTGATCATCTCCAATGTTTTAGCGACCCGATACGGCGATTCAAACATGAAAATCGTCTTGTCCTCGTTTTTCATATCCTCAAAAAACTGCAATTTGCGACCCGACTTAACCGGTACAAATCCCCAAAAACTGAATTGGTCTACCGGCAGAGCGGAAGCCGTTACCGAAAAAGTTACTGCCGATACTCCGGGGATAACTTCGACCTCCAATCCTGCCTGCTTCGCCGCCCGAACCAGATAAAAACCGGGATCGGCAACACTGGGAGTGCCGGCATCGGAAACGAGAGCGATATTTTTCCCCTCCTCTACCTGCTGTAAAATCCCGTCAGTTTTTCCATGTTCATTAAAGGCATGGTAACTTATCAGTTTACTGTGAATATCAAAATGGCTCAATAATTGACGGGTTCTGCGGGTATCTTCAGCGGCGACAATATCGACATTTTTCAGCGTTTCTAATGCGCGCAGAGTAATATCCTGCAAATTTCCTATCGGTGTTGTTACCAAATATAACTTTCCTGACATTGACAAATCCTTCTTTTGGGTGTACATTATATATAGTTACTTTAATTTACACCATTTTTGGCAAATAGCAAATTATGAATGAAAAAAATAACAATTTGGAGAATGAAAATTCTGTACGGCTGGTAAAGTATATCAGCAGTACCGGTGCTGCTTCACGCAGAAAAGCCGGAGAACTCGTTGCCGAAGGGCGGATAAAAGTTAATGGTGAAGTATGTACCAATATGGCTTACCAAGTTACACCCAGCGACCTCGTTACGCTCAACGACACCCCAATTCAGCCCGAAGAACGCAAACTCTACATCATGCTCCACAAGCCTGTCGGCTATGTCTGTACCAATGAGGATATTCATGCAAAATTAAAGGCGGTCGATTTAATCGATTTAAGCAAAAATTTCCGACTTTTTTCTGCCGGGAGATTGGACAAAGACAGCGAAGGACTTATTCTTTTCTCTAACGACGGAGATTTTGTTAAAAAAATCTCTCATCCGTCATTCCAAGTCCTTAAAAACTATGAAGTTACAACTACGAAAGCACTTACTTCCGACCAGATAAAAAAAATTACTTCAAATACCATTGTTGACGACGGTGAAAAATTAAAGGCAGAAGCAGTCGAAGTTATCTCCGAAAAATCAAATCTCTACCGTTTCACCCTCAATGAGGGAAAAAAACGCGAAATCCGCCGTTTAGTAAAGCATTTTCACCCCAATCAAGTCGTTAAACTTAAACGAGTTAGCATCGGGAAACTGCAGCTTGGCAATTTGCCTTGCGGAGCGTATAAAGAACTCTCTTTGGCAGAAATATCTCTTGCTTTGCAAAAATAATTGATTTTTTATTAAAAAATATTAATTTTTACTTGCAATCTTTATTTTTTAGTATAT
>JAZRSP010000015.1:0-2196 GCA_045651565.1 Victivallaceae bacterium
CTATCTGTCATCAGAAATTTCCTATCCGATCGGAGATCTGGACTTGAAAACAGCCCACTTCAGGTGTAAATTACTGGGGGATCGTCTCCGGAGTATATTTGAACAAGCAAGGCATGGAGTTATCAGCATGGGCATTCTGCACCCTTTTGTGCGCGAAATTTGCGCAAATATCCTTTATCACGATGCGCAGTTTATGACCTCGCTGTCTACTCCTGCTGCGGAATACAATGCTGCAATTATTCACTACCGGCGTTGCTTGAAATATAAAAATGCTGACGCCGTCCCTGAATTCATTCAACTTGCTGCCAATCAGGGCGTAACGCTCGATCCTGAAGATCCGGCAGCCTTGCCGCTGATAATGAATTATTGTCAGGGAATGATCGAAACGTGCCGCATTCTCAAAGAGCGGGCAAATGGCAATATGCACAACGGCTTCGATGCCCCTGATGCCAGCGGCAACTGGTCAACGGAACTGTCGCAGGATGGCATAACTGCAGAATCCGGAATACCACCGACTCTGAAAACTGAAGATATCCAAGGTAATGAGCAGTATGATCTTTCCAGTGTCACTGCGCTACCGGAATCCATGGAAAGAGCAAGCCAAGAGCCGGAAACTACTTTGAGTAGAACTTTGCTGCTTGCTCAACAACTGGCGGCACTGGCTCAAGGAAAAAGTGCCGTCCGCAGAAAGCCCTCTCCTGTGCCGCAGCAATATGCCCCGGTTGCTCCTGTTCCGCAGTCGGTGGCAGAACCACCTTTGCCCTATGGAGTCAGAAAAGCTAAGATGCTGAAGGATGGCATCGAGGAATATCTGCACGAAAAGACTTCCGGCGGCAAGATGGATGCCAAGACCGCAATCACCATGCGATCAATGCTGTCTCTGGTCGGAGAGGTTTTCGGTCCGGAACGTTTTCTCCATGAGATTGAACGCAATATGATAGTGAAACTGCGTTCTGAAATACTGCCCAGATATCCTTTGAACCGCAGAAAGCATTATCCGGGTAAATCTCTGCAGGAGCTGTTAAAGATGGTTCCGGCACCAACGCCGATCAGCGAAAGAACCCAGCGACATTATATGGAATACTGGTCAATGCTCTTCAACTGGTGCGTGCAGTGCGGTTACATGGCAAATAATCCGGTGACGGGACTTATTGATAAGCCGGAGGCAACTGACTTGACCGAGTTGCGGCCTCCCTTTGAAAGAAAAGAGTTGGAACAGATTTTTGCAGACATTGCCCGGATGCCTGAACTGCCGCGCTTCCGCAAAGAACTTTATCCCATGCGTTATTGGATCCCTCTGATCGGGCTGTATCAGGGAATGCGCCTGAATGAAATCTGCCAGTTGCACATCGACGACATCTGTGTGGTTGACGGGGTGCCCTGCATTCGGATCAGACCTTGTGAAGCAAGGGGACAGAAAGTAAAGAATTCTTCCAGTATCCGCACAGTTCCGATTCACTCGGCTCTGTTAAGACTGGACTTTCTGGACTATGTGATCTCCCGGCTGGAAAACAAGTGCAGAAAGAACGATCAGCTTTTTGAAGAGTTGACCGGTACAACCAGTGGATACCAACGCAAAATGCAGCAGTTCAATAAGCGTATTCATGATGTTTTGAAAATATCTGCTCGAAAGTCGTTTCACAGTTTTCGGCACAACTTTGATACGGAGCTTTCCAATAAGGAACCCAACGCATTTCTGATTCAGTGCCTCGACGGTCACGCCCGTCAGGGTGAACTGGGTAAACGCTATTCCAAGGGGGATCTGCTGGCGATGAAAGCGACTCTGGAAAAGGTTGAATACGGTCTGGATATATTCAAGATCATGGGGTGCAAGCCGCTGAAAGAGGCAGCTGTGCAAGAACAGATAAAACACCTGACAGAACTGACTGCGCCTTCAGATAGTTAACCCCTCTCATGGAGGCAGACTGATACGCCAGGAAACGGCATTTTAAGCCATGCTGACGGCGTGATAGTTCAGACGCCAAATGCACCAAAAAACAGCACAATCAAGCTCAGAGGGGCATTTGCGTGCATTTTTGCAACAGTTCTGGGCATCAGTATTGTGCGCTTGGCAGGAGGAAGATGTTTTTTTGTTTATTTCCGTTGTCGGTGTCTCCTGAATTGATGCTGCTTTCAAAAAAAGCCTCGCGCGCGCGATATAGACTCAGAGTATTTAGCTTTTACTCTAATGGGGCC
>JAZRSP010000016.1:0-10230 GCA_045651565.1 Victivallaceae bacterium
TATAGCAACCGATATCACCGGCAACAATCAAATCGAGTTCTTTCATACCCTCATAAGACTTGCGGTGCGGACAACCGACACACAATTGCGGCGGTTTACCGGGTACGGGAGCAACTTCAGGAGTAATATCTTCTGCTAAAATTCTGCGAACGCGGTTTACATTAAGTTCTCCGTAACGGTACATCTCATTTTTACCGATAACCTGAATACCATTTGCCAAGCAAGTTTCAGTTACAATCGGATCGCCCTCTTCAATTACATAGCATTTTTCAACCTTGCTTGCGAAAGCTCTGATTCTCTCCAACGGCAAGGGATAAGTAAGACCGATTTTGAGGATAGAAGCCTCGGGTGCGGCATCTTCTGCGTGCATGTAAGAAATACCGCTTGCAATGATACCGACTTCGGTGCTTCTCATTTTTTCAATCACGAACTCACTTGTTTCATTGAAAGCTGCAATTTCAGCCAAGCGATTACGCATTTTTTTGTGAGCAATTCTGGCATAAGCAGGAATCATCACATTTGATTTAGCATCTTTCTCATAAGAGATTACAGCGGGAGCGTAATCATCTTCTCTCGGAGTTACCAGAGTTTTTGAGTGACAGACACGGGTGGTCATACGGAAAAGCACCAAAGTCTTGTACTTTTCGCTCAACTCAAAAGCCTTAATCAAAAAATCATAGCATTCTTGAGAAGAAGCAGGTTCCAACATCGGCACTCCTGCACTAATTGCATAACGGCGATTGTCCTGCTCATTCTGACTTGAAGCCAAACCGGGATCGTCCGCACTGATAAGCACCAATCCACCGGGAGTTCCTGAATAAGCAATAGTAAAAAGCGGATCTGCCGCCACATTTACGCCGACATGTTTCATAGTCGCCATAGTACGACCTTTAGCGAAAGCACCGCCGATTGCGACTTCCAGCGCGACCTTTTCATTGGGCGCCCACTCTGCCTTGCCGCCCAATTTGGAAAATTCGTCCAAAATCTCACTGGACGGAGTTCCGGGGTAGCCGACACCTAAATTAACTTTGCAATACTCCGCAGCCATTGCGACTGCTTCGTTACCGCTTAATAAAAGTTTCTTTGACATTAGATTTTTCCTTTTTATTTATTTAAACTTTGCTATAATTTTATTCTCTCAACTGCGTCTTGGATAATATTTTCCAAATCCTCAATCGCACTCTCCATTTTCTCTGCTTCATCTTCACCCAAGTCATAACCGGGGTTATTCAAAAGCTGCAAAATATTGCTTAAATGCAGCGACGCTTCGGCGATTTTTTTCAACTCTGCTTCGACCTCTTGGCTCTCCTCGACATCGACAGTTTTCAGATACTCAAAAAAGTCATTACGATTATCGGTAATTTCCAAAATCAAACTGCGCAAGGACATTTTTTCCTTGTCGGCAATCGGGTCATAAGTAGAAATCAAAGTTTCAAATCGGTCTTCCAAATAATTCAAGAAAACCATTTCCTGTGCCTCATCGGCATAATTTAAATGCTCTTTGTTAAACATTCTGGCAAAAACTTCATGAAACTCATGGTTATTTACCGAACAGGCATCGAGCATATATGAATCAATTTCTGCAAGCGACAGGGTACTTCCGATTTCAAGCAAAATATCTTCTATCGACCCTATCGCGCCACGGGAAATTCCAACTCCATCGGGTAAATTACTGTAAGAATTATTTTCATCATCATGGTCATGATCTTCGCCGCAATCACAATTTTTGCCATGGTGGTGGTGATGTTCAAACTCGTCATAACTCTTCTTTTTGGCAAACATGGCACAGCCCTCTTCAAAAGTTATCTCCAAATCATCTGCCATTTTCAGAAATTCGTCCAGAGATGCACCGTTTTTACCGAATAACTCCCCTGCCCTGGTGCTGAAAAACCCCCAAGACAATTGCTCATGCAATTCCAAATAATTATCAAATCTATCGATAACATTTTCCATAGCAAGAGTGTAATTCTCAACAAACTTTGCAATATTTTTTTCTTTGCGGTCTTTTGCTGGAAGATATTGAAATTCGATAACGCCGCGATCGTAATCGCAAATTTTGCAGAGCAAAGCATCACCGCTTTTGAATTTCACTTGCTGATAAAAACTCTGCATATCATAGACATTGATTACAATTTTATCACGATCAACTTTCATCTCACGCAAGTTTTTATTTTCCTTACTCTCTGCAATCAAAAAGTCTGAAATCTGCTCCGCCCCCATCAAAATATGGTACGGAAAAAGTTCCTGAATTGAATCACGCAAAACTTTCATTTGAACTTTGCTTGAATCAAGTTTATTTACAAATTCAACTTCGGACGGAAAAACTTCGCCATCGACAAACGGCACAAATCGGTGTCCGGGAATTAAAATTTTGTCGTCAATTTCCCGGTCAGTCGGAGTTAAAACAAAACTTTTGCCATTGAAAAATTTATTTTTTGCGAAAAAATTATCTTCTTCATCATAAAAAAATCGCTCATCAACTTGCAAAGAACCGATAATTCTATCTGCAATTTTGCCTTCTTTGTCCTCGACAGAGAGAAATTCAATAACCTCGGCAACATTAAAAGTCCCCTTGTTTTTCTTCAAAACTGCCTGAACTGCATCTTCAATTTTTTGTGTAGTTACATTCTGCATATATAATTCCTCTAATTGTAAGAGAATTTTACTCTAAAAATTACCCATAGAGAATATAGCATATTACGCAAAAAGTTCAAGCAAAATACCTAAAAAAACCTAAAACTTTTCAACTTTGGCAATGCCGTCACGGCTAATTGATAATAAACTCCCGACAAACGGGGATTCGCAAAGAGCAGATTGCACAAAAAATTGGAGTTGATTTTCTTCAAAAAGTTCAATGCCATTATGGTAATGACCGGACAAAGCCCCCCTGTAACCATTTTCCCTCATAATCGACAAAATTTCATCTGTATTGACATAAGAATAGATACAAGTTCCCTCCGGACTTAAAGATGTATGCTGAAATGACAAGGCAACTCCGTCAAAATTTTTAACCGCTTCAACCATTCTTTTCAAGTCTTTTTCGCTCCGTTCCGCATTATACCCCGGCATCTCTCGGTCATCGAAAGACACCAATCTCACAAATCCGACATCGGTAATCTCTTTAAATGGAAAATATTTTACAAATCTCTCCTGCACGATGTCGTGATTTCCTCTAATAACAGTATATTCCATGCTCAATTCGGACAAAATTTCAGCAAGTTTTTCTGTCAGATTTTCCGCCTCCTCTGCATCAGGAAAATTTATCAAATCTCCTCCAACCAACACCAAATCAGGCTTAACTTTTTCGTTTAATTTTTTTACCGTATCACTCAAAATTTGCACCATCTCGTGTCCCCGTCTTTCCGGGCAAGCAGTATTCGGCAAAAGTGCATAATGCAAATCACTGATAAAAGCTATTTTTACAATATTTTCCTTCATTTTCTTTATTCTCCCACCATAGATACCAAATGGTCAAATGCCTGACACATCTCTTTTATCGTCGCACCGCCGGATTTAATTTCGTTCTGCACACTCACCAATCTCGGACAGTTGCGGAAATTTTCGGAGTATTTCTGCCAATTTGCCACACCGCTGAAAATCAACTTATGCTGGTCATTACAGCCGTCATTATCGTGCAAATGGCAAGTAATCACATACGGTGATATTTTTTCCAAAGCATTATATTGAAAAACCAATTTTCCATGCCACAAAGGCTTACGATTGGGGTCTTCGTTTTCATCTCGGTCACGATTAATGACTTCGCCGTCCATCATCGTTGCATGGCCTGCATCGAAACACGCCCCCAAAGCAGGCGAAGTAATTCTCTCCAAATAATACAACAATTCATCGGGCGTATTTGAGGGTTCGAAAGCATTTTCGATAGCGATACTCACGCCGTTTTTTTCGGCAATCGGCAACAATACTTCCAAACTTTCAAGTGCATTTTTACGCAAAATCTCCTTATCACTTTCCCAACAGTTTTCCACACAGCACCAAGCCCCGATGTGCATAACATAATTTTTCACACCAAGAATTTTGGCAATTTCGAAAGCCCTTGCGTGTTCTCCAAACATCGCCTTTCTCACCTCTTCTCCGGGACTATTCAAGTCAAAACCTTTCCCGCAGAGTCCATGAATATCAATAAATTTAAGATTGTATTTCTCTCCCAATGCAGAAATTTTTTCTATTACACTTGAATCTTTGAGCATAAGTTTCAATAATGCAGTATTGATTGTTAAATACTCTGCATTATTTTCAGCAAATTCAGCAAAAACAGCTTCCCATGATTCTTGCGGAAAACTTGCAAAATCAAAAAAATGACTTACCTTTAATTTACTCATTTTCGTTTATTCCTTTTGGCAAAATAATTTTATTTTCGGTATTGATAATGTAATTATCATCGGCTTTCAATTCAAAATTTATTCCGTCAGTTTTATAGATAAAATCTTTCCCTACATTTGGATTAAGCGGAAGTTTCTCCAAATATTGAGGAACAAGTTTTTCAAGCGATTCGGGATAAAAACCTTTCTCCACCCTATACAACTTCAATGCAGAAGCAATTTGAGCTATGACAATCGTTTTTCGCTGTTTGTATGCGCCATTTTCCAAAGAGTGAAGTTTTTTTGACGGGTCAAAAACTTCGGTTTTCTCCAATTTCTCCAACATCGGTCGCTTGCTTAATTCATACGAAAACCCACGATACACAAAAGCCCCGACAACCGGTCGAGAAAGAAAATTTGCTAATTTATCATGCGATTTAAAATCATTTCCAAGATAAAATCCTGCCTCATCATTCACGCAAACTTGCCAACTTTTTGCAATATTTAAAATCTCCCGATAATATGGTGCATATTTCGGGTCATCAACCCCATTCAAAACTATTGACTCAACCCATATACTTCGAGCAGCAGTCCGCATCAATATCGCAATATATGCGTCTGCATTATCACCGATTTTTTTGTCCAAATCAACATATTTCATGTACTCCACAAACATCTTATCCGGCTCATCTGTCAATTTAAAAAGTATCGCCCGACTGCAATAAAGTTTTGCCAACTCACGATATCTATTATAAACAGACAGAATAACGCTGTAATTATTCACGCAATCAGTAATATCCTCCAAATTCCGCAAATATTTCTGCATATCGGGGGAGTCAAAATTTTTCAAAGTGTATTCTAACTTATCTTGCGGAACTTCATTCTTGCCCCAATCATAGTTGCTGTAACAAGGCAAAGCATAAAATACAAAATCAAAAGTGTTGAGTTCTTTTGCAGCTATAGTGTGTTTTTGACAGTAATCAATAGTTCCCTCGCCCCTGGGAGTAATATTAAGTTCAATAGCCTTTAATTGCACCCACTTATAAGCAATTTTTGAATTAAGGTAACTTATCCCCCATAACCCGAAGACTATCACCAAATAATATCCCCAAAATTTCAAGATATTTTTCCACGAAGAAGTTTTGCTTCTGAAAACAAAAATTGTCCAAATAGCACAAACTCCCACCGACACTATCAGCCAACCGACTAATGCCGCATTAAAATATACTGTGTAATCCAACCAGCCGCTTGATATTGCTTCTTCGAGAGTAACAAAAAGCAACATGTTGCTTAAAAGAATTGTCACAACCATGACAGAAGAAATCACACTTAATGCAATTCCACCACCGAAAAACCAAAATAACGCATGATAATATTTTGCTGAATTACGCCTGAGATTATAAATTGCAAGAAAAATAACCGTTCCGAAAGTACCGCACAATAATGAGAGTTTATACCAGAGCCGCAAGTGTATATTCAGTAACGGCGTACCGGAAAATTGCAAAACTGTCTCCAAGTCTCCAAGCAATTTTTGCACTACTTTGCCGAGCCAAAATGCCCCTACCATTAGCAAAGTTACGACCAATGAACCGAGCAGACCATAGAAGAAACTTTTTTTGTCATTTTTCCTACCTGCAAGCAATCCTATAACAAACTGACAGACGAAAGCAATTCCGATAATTACTATCAAATCCCAAGCAATAAATCCATGAGTATTAAGCATTTTAATTCCAATCAAGAGTTCCTGCGGCTTCGAAAATTACTTTTCCGTCATCATTCAAGCCTGCGGCTTTGAAAGTTCGGCCATCATTAATAATTGAATTTACTTTGATATTTTCATTAAATTTTCTGGCAATATTGAAAGAAATCTGGAATGATTTAAACTCAAATTCTCTTCCGATTTTCTCATAAAGAGAGTCCTGTACCAACATCGGATAATTGGCATTATTCAAATGCAAATTGACATCGACTGAACTGTAATTAACCTTGAATTCAGTATAATTTTCCTTAATTTTTTCAATTTCTTCGGGAGAAATTTTCAAATCGGAATTGTAATCACAGAACTTATCTTTATTCTCATCTATCGGCAAATCAAAAGTAAAATTTCTTACCGGGCGCAAAGTTGCGCCATCAATCACCAACCAGTAACTTGAACCAACTAAAACTCTCTCTCCCGCCTCATCGGTAACTTCAAACTCTCTGCGGAAAAACAATCTCTCTCTACCTGACGGATAAGTTCTTACCGTCAAAATATTATCGGCTTTAACCTTTTTAAAAAGTTCCAGACTCATTCTTTGCAGCACCCAAATTTTTTGGTCGTTCTGCATATTATCAAGTCCGCAACCAAGTATATTCGCATGAGTCGCCGCCACCTGCTGCAAATAATCAAAAACCGAACGGATTTTCAAAGAATTATACATATCCACTTCACTGTAACGCACTACAAATTTCTCAATATATTCCGGCTGCAACATTATCTGATTACTCCTTAATTTATGCCGTATTCTTTTAATCTTCTCTGCAAAGTTCTGCGGCTTATTCCCAATTTTGCTGCGGCGCAAGTCCGATTATTTCCACACTCATCCAAAGCTTTGAGAATCAACTCTTTTTCGCTCAATTCAATATTCAAATCGACATCGATTACATCAGTATCAATAATATCAATATCATCATCTTTGGTTCGATAATTGCGAATATTATCCGGCAGATCGTCAAAAATTATCTCTGACTTATTCTGATTAAAAATCACCAATCTTTCAACACAATTTTTTAATTCACGCACATTGCCGGGGAAGTTATAACGCTTCAATTGCGCCATTGCCTCACTGCTCAAATGCGGAATCGCTAAACCGTTTTCAAAAGCAAAATGTGCCAAAAATCCATTAACCAAATCTTCAATATCTTCTGGTCTTTTCCGCAAAGGCGGCAACTCTAAATTCACCACATTCAAGCGATAATACAAATCCTCACGGAACTCGCCGTTCTGCACCATTTCCCACAAATTTCTATTAGTTGCGGCAATCAATCTCACATCGGTTTGGATAAGTTCATTTCCCCCTACCCGCTCAAAACTTTTTGTTTCCAGAACTCGCAAAAGTTTTACTTGGGTTGCCAGAGAAATTTCACCGATTTCATCCAAAAACAATGTTCCGCCGTCAGCCAGTTCGAAACGCCCTTTACGCATTTCAGTCGCCCCGGTAAAAGCCCCTTTTTCGTGCCCGAAAAGTTCACTTTCAAGCAAATTATCCGACAATGCCGCCGAATGTACCGCCACAAAAAGCCCGGTTCTCTGCGACAACTTATGAAGAACATTTGCCACCACCTCTTTTCCTGTACCGCTCTCTCCGGTTATAAGCACCGTACTTTTAGTCGGCGCAACCATGGCAACTTGACGATAAACCTGCTGCATTGACGATGAATGGAAAACAATATTCTGATTAAAGATTTTAGCAGGTTTAATTACTGCAATATCAGATTTAGGAGCAGTAGCAATCGCCTGTACCAATTCAGTTTTTTCCTTTTCTTTGGCAGCGAGAGCCGAATTGATCACAGTTTCGAGTTTATCCAGTTTCAAAGGTTTAGTGAGAAAGTCAAACGCCCCCTTTTTCACCGCTTCGACAGCCTTCTCAACCGAACCGTACGCAGTTAAAACAATACACTTCGGAGAATCGGCTTTGCTCAAAGTCGCCTCCAACACTCCGATTCCGTCAGCACCGGGCATTCTCAAATCGGTTAAAACCACATCATAATCATTCTGTTTCAAGAGATTAATTGCCACTTCGCCATTCTCAGCCTCGCTCACATCAAATGCTCCACGAAAATAGCGAACCAATGCCTGACGGGTATTGGATTCATCGTCCACAATTAAAATTTTTTTCAAATCTTTTTTCATAACCAATCCGATTTGCTTAAAAAATAATTCATAATCTCTTATAAAATATCACATTTTAACAAAAATTCAAATTTTTAAAGAAATTTTGTATCAATTACTAATCCGCCCTGCCGAAGAATTTTCACTTTTTCTCCCGAAGTTGCATCAACCACCGTCGAAGCAAGCGAGTCTGCCGAAATTTTACCAGCATCAATCACTAAATCCAATTCACCATGCAAACTTGCTATTGCTTCATCTACCGACAAAATATTCGGTTCTCCGGAAACATTGGCACTGGTACTGGATAGGGGAAAATCAATCTTTTTCAATAACTCCGAAATAAACTTATGGTCAGGCACCCTGAAACCCAAAGTATCGCCGTCAGTTCTTCTGCCGATAATTGTAATTTTACCCGGGCAGTAACTATCAGCCAATGCAGCAATCAAAGGAGTAATTTCCAAGCCATATTTTGCTAATTTACGATAATCATCGGTAAATGCGGCAAATCGTTTACTTTTCTCACGCATTTTAAGCGCATAAATTCTCTCTTCTGTCGCACGGTTTTCAAAAGCACAGACAAGCCCGTAAACCGTTTCTGTCGGAACTAAAACCACTCCGCCATTGATCAAAACTTCTGCCGCTTTCGCTGCCGCCTGCTCAAAATTTTCAGAATTTAACTTAATTATTTCCATCTTTCCCAAACCTTAACAAAAAAGGACTTTCAATACCGCACAGCACGATTTTGAAAGCCCTGAATTAGACTAACAAGTAAATTATTCTTCTTCAAACTCGCTTTCAGTAATTTTGAAGCAAAGTCTTTCACCTACATAACTGGTGATGAATGCAATGATACCTGCAATGAAACCGTAAACAGCTCCGTTTGTCAAAACAATGTCAAACTTATCACTGCCCATAATCTCGGTAAAAGTTCCTTCAATTCCAACTGCGCCGACAAAACTGTAAACTATCCAAATAAATGTCGCCACACTCATTGTCGCCCAACAAGTATATTTGCTTGCCTTTTTGAAATAAAGTGCCATAATTACCGGCAAAAATACCACAACCAACTGTGATGCCCAGCAATTTTTCATAAGCGAATAGATACTTTCTACACTCAAAGCCAAAACCGTTGCAACAATCAACAAAACAACTGTGGTAATTCTTGTTACATGCAAAAGTGTAGCATCTGAAACTCTCGGATAAATCGAACGCAAAATATTGTTTGATACCAATGATGATGCCGCCAGAAGCGAACTATCCGCAGAACTCATAATCGCTGAAATCAATGCACTCAAAAATACTGTCAAGAAAATCGGACTCATCTTACCGAGTGTAATTACCGCCATGCGAGGCAAAACTTGATTTTCCAGAGCAGTTGCGCCACCCATTACCTCCTCGGTAATACCGTTTTTCGCCAAAACAATTCTTGCAGCAAAACCAATTGTAATCGGCACAAGTGCAATTCCCAAGTAGAGGAAACCTGAAATCACGCTGCTTGAAATCGCAATTCTTTCATTGCGGCTTGCAAGTGATCTCTGAATCAAGTCCTGCCCGACCATACAGCCCAAGCCCATCATAATCCATTGACCGATGTAATAGACAATTCCACCGTCAGTAGCATTAGCACTATAACCTAAACTCAATTCGCTAAGACGAACATTCTGTTCAGAAAAGACTGCATCGAATCCGCCTGCCATACTCACTGCCTGCGGAACAATCACGAATAAACCGATGATAATTAAACTTACCTGTATCAAGTCGGTCATGGTTACCGCCCACATACCGCCGACAACAGTGTAGACAAGAACAATTGCCGCTCCAATCCAAGCACCCAAGGTAATGTCAATACCCAAAAGAACATGGAGAATTGTTCCCATTCCGAGAACCTGCGCCCCCAACCAACCGACATAAACCGGAACCATCCAAATTGAAGCATAGATACCGGCCCATTTACCGAATCTGCGTTCGATAATATCGGTAACAGTTAAACATTTAAGCTTACGGAGAAGACCGACAATGAAAATACCTGCCAAAATCAAA
>JAZRSP010000017.1:0-3894 GCA_045651565.1 Victivallaceae bacterium
CTCCGAAAGTTTTTCCGACACAAGCTCCTGCTCGTTCAGCGATATTTTCGAAGTGTCTTGAAACTTTCAAAAATTCAGCAACTAATTCCAAATAGAAGAGGCTGTTTTCTGCTTTGCACTGACCTTTTTTCAATCGGTCGATGTGATTTTTTTCACTTTCAGTGCAGAGAAGTTTCATTTTGCCGCTTAACTCAAATGTTTCGCCCATTTTTTCCAAAGAGAAGTTTTCGAGCAACTCCATTGTGCTTTCAGCCTGGGCTTGCAAAGTAGAGAATAGGTTATTAAATTCACTGTTTGACTCTTCGCTCAATGTTGCGTTTTTCTTGAAAAACATCTCCATCATATTGCGAATAATCAGAGCATGGTCGCCGATTCTCTCTGCATCGTTGGTGCAGTGAATCAATTTCGGAATGCGGTCGGTCTGCTCATATGTCAAATGACGACGCATTAATTGCGACAGATAATCGGTAATATCTTTCTGGTAGAGGTCGATTTTTTCCTCTTTTTCTTCCAAAGTTTTCAAAACTGCTTGATTTTTTTCATCGTTTTGATTGTAAATTTTGAGAGAGGCATTGACCATTATCCAAGATTTGCGGAGCATTCTCTGCAAGGCAAAGACGGTTTGATTGAGTGCAATTGCAGGAGTATCAAGCAAGTGCGGTTCAAGTTTTTTGAACTTGACTTTTTCTTTGCCGAGCGGAATGATTTTTTCGCAAAGTTTCGCCAAAAGCGGGATAAAGAAAACCAAAATCAAGGTTGTGCAAACATTGAAAATTGTGTGGGCGTTAGCGATTTGGCGCGGCAAATCTCCGCCTTTGGAGAGTTGCTCAACCGCATAGAAAAATACAGGTTCTCCATTAACTGTAATCCAGAAGGTCGCACAGGTGATTATAACGCCGATTGCATTAAAGAGTGTATGCGCCAAAGCCGCCTGCTTTGCAACTCTGTTTGCTGTAAGCGAAGCCAATTGAGCAGTAACGGTTGTTCCGATATTTGAGCCTAAAATTAAGGCAACTGCGGTGTAGAGATTAAGCAGACCGCCAGCCCCTAACGCAATAACGATACCTGAACAGGCAGAACTGCTCTGGATAATCATAGTTGCTATAAGTCCGATAAAAATCGCACCTATTAATGCACTGACAGGAATTGACCCATCAATTGGAGCGCAATCAAAGGTTTGGAATGCTTGCATAAAGGCTTCGCTTTTTGAAAGTTTTTTCAACTCTCCGCTCATTATCCCCATTCCATAAAAAAGCAAACCGAAGCCCAAAATAGTACTTCCCCAACCCTTTATGGTGTTTTTTTTGAAGAAAGTCAAAATCAACCCCAAGATAATGGCAGGCATAATGATCCAACTGATATTGAATGCGACAATTTGAGCAGTAACAGTCGTGCCGATATTAGCCCCGAAAATAATCCCCAATGATTGAGTCAAACTCAACAATCCGGCATTGATAAATCCGATAACCATGACAGTTGTAGCACTGGATGATTGGACTACTGCGGTTACAACAGTTCCTGAAAGGATCCCGACAAATCTATTTGCAGAGAAAAATTGCAAAACTTTCTGCATTTTCTCGCCTGCAACCGCATTAAGACCATCGCTCATTAACTGCATGCCGAAAACAAATATTGCCAATCCGCCGAAAACATTTATTAATAATGAGTACATATTTTTATTCCTTAAACTTCTGTTTTATTGGTTCATTGTTGCTAATAAATATCCCAAATATGACATGAAACTTATAATTAAAATCGCTCCTTCAAGGCGTGAAATTTTGCGTCTTGTGAGCATCATTACCATCAAAAGGACAGAAATTCCACCCATAACCTCAAAATCTAAAAGCGACAAATCTGCTTTTTTTAATGGAGAAATCATTGAAGTAACGCCTAAAATACAGAGGATATTGAAGATATTTGAACCTACAACATTTCCGAGAGCAATGTCATCTTCATGCTTAATTGCGGCGACTACGCTGGTTGCAAGTTCCGGTAAACTTGTTCCTGCGGCAACGATTGTTAAACCGATAACAGCATCGGGCATATTGCAGAGTTTTGCGAGGAAAATTGAGCCCCAAAGGAAGGTTTTTGCACCGATAATCAAACCTGCGAAACCGAGAATTGTCAAAGCAAGCGCCTTATAAATATTCATAATTTTTTCATCAGCTGCTTTTGATTTGTCAGAGTTTTCGCAATTTTCTTTGCGTGAAGCAACAACATTCCAGATGGTGTAGGTCAGAATCCCTGCGAAAAGCACTGCGCCCTGCCAGCGGTCTATACTATGATCAGGAAGGTAAAAAATCGCCAGTAATACTGTCGAGAGAAGCATTATCGGCCCATCGAATTTGAGCGTTTGTTTTTGTACGCTAATTGGGTTTATCAAGGCACTTAAACCTAAAATAATTCCGATATTGAAAATATTTGAACCAACTACATTGCCGAGCGCAATAGATGAATTGCCGTCAAGAGCGGCACTTACACTTACTACTAATTCTGGCGCACTCGTGGCGAAAGCAACCAAGGTTAAGCCGATAACTAATGGAGAAACTCCTGCTTTTCTTGCAATGGCAACTCCGCCTGATACCAGAAAGTCAGCTCCAAAGTAAAGACACGCAGAGCCGAAAATTATATAGAAAATATTAAAACACAAATCCACTTTAAATTATCTCCTCTTTTATTATATCATTATCGTTTGTGTTGTTTTAACCAAAAAATCTCCTTTCCCCGTTAGCGGACTTGCGCGGCAAGGGATAGAACTTTTTATATACATTTGATAAAAAAACTTGGATAAGATAAAGAAAGTTCCGGTATAGAATATAAGATAAAAAATTGAGGCTGCGATTAATGATTTTGCCGGTAAGTGAAAGTTAAAAAGTAAATTAAGTTGAAAAAGTCGATTGAAGTTGATAACTTGGAATATCGAAATTCCCGAATCACTCTGTCGGACATCATTTGAGTCTTGGCAAACGGTTGATTCAATGATACATGAATCGTTATTATTTTTATATTGTTGAGCCGAGTTAGAATTAAAGTTTAAATTGAAAAAAAGTAAAAGGATTAATACTGCCCAAAAAGTCAGGAAAAACTTATTCGGCAGTGTTTCAAGCAATCTATTAAAACAGTTTCTTAATTCGTGTTCAAATTGCATAAAAAAACTCCAGTTCTATAATATAGCACGAAAATTGAAAAAATCAAGTTTTTTTTAGAGAATAAATTATGCGAAATGATATATTTCAGCCCAAAAAAATCGGGAGAACTTTTTTCAAAAGTTCTCCCGGAAAAGACTTTAAATAAAAGTTGTATTACGCTCTTTTGTTGTGTTTCAAAAGTACCACACTTGAATAGTAGAGGAAACCTGCAATAATTTTCAATGCTCCGCAAGCACCGAAAACAACTAGGGCGGTGGCATGGTCTAATGCGAAACCGACTATCATACCTGACAAGCCCATTGTCACATTCAAGCAGAAAAGACGAACCCCGGTAAATGCTCCGATAACTTCCGGCGGAACTACATCATAGTGTACCAGAGGAATTGCATTTGATTCCATTTGCTGCATCATGTACCAGAGGAAATAGCATGCGCCGAAGAAAATTGATGATGAGAAAAAGTGTTGTTTCATGCAGAAAAGAGTTCCCATAAGTCCTACGACGAGCAGAGTATTGATAATCGGCAAAAGTTTGCCTGCACCGAATTTGTCAGAACAAACACCGATAATACCGGTTGCGCAGAATGCTGCAAGCGGCATCAAAGCAACGACTCCGCCGACTGCGGTTTCGGGCAAATTGTTTTTCATAGCAACTGCAACAATAAAACCTCCTGCACCGTCTCCCAAACCACGGAGAATATTTGCAGGCATGAGAATTTTGAATTCACGAAGGTTGATTACGTGGGCA
>JAZRSP010000018.1:0-3459 GCA_045651565.1 Victivallaceae bacterium
GTTCATTTTTTTGCTCCTTTAAGTTAGGTTGTTATCTGCCTTATAAGAGCAATTAATTTTACGGTATGACATAAAAAAACACCTCTCTCCATTAAAAAATTGAAAAATCCGGGTTTTTTATGCTGTCGCCCAGCCACTCGCGCAACGAAGCATCACTCAAAGTCAGCGTATTATCGCTGACCACACAATAGCCTTGCAGAAGTTTAATCAGTTTACCGACCGGCACTTGCAAAAAAGCAGAAGCGTTCTGGAGGGTGACTGAATCGTTTTCAAGCAAAAGTTTCAGAAGCGGACGGACAACATTGTATTCGGCTTCTGTCGCAAAGCGGTAACGGAAACTTTGTTCATAAAACGCCGTCAGCCCTGCGGGCAATTCTTTATCCAATTGGTCAAAGTGATACATCCCGTCTGCCACACCTTGCAGCACATATTGAGCATAAAGGAAAGATTTGTCCTTTGACCCGATTTTTTCACGCAGTTCATCATCGTTATAACCAGCATCGTTCCAGCAACGGCTCACATTTTCATCGCTGTAAATATAGTTGATGATAAATTTTTTCAAATCCTTTTTACAGGATACGGCAAACTCTTCTGCATTTAGATCAAGAACGCCAGTGGCATTGGCTCGTAAGTTTCCGAAAAGAGGTTCTACTGGACGGGTTGAAACTGCGACGGCATAGTTTGGCGGGAACTGCATCGCTTTATCGGTCAGCAAACGGCAAATCGTACCGGAAGCATCCTCATCCAAACCGTCAACCAATATATAATAGCGATGACTGTTGTTTTTGTCTGCCGTGGCGATCAGCGGTTCATAAACAAGTTTCCGATATTGTTCTTCAATATCTGCATTGTCTGCAAGATTTGACAGATTATTCAATGCCACAACCGCAAATGCCGATGAAGTGTTTGCAATCTGATAGGATATAGATTTTACAAAATTTTCTGCACAATTTTTGTCCCCGGCATTACAGGCAAACGCGAACACCGTATGACAGTCCGAATAACGGTCACGCAAATCGGACATCAAAATACTTTTTCCCATGCCGGGATTGCCGGAAAGAATTACAAAACTGTTTCGTTTGGGAGCATTTTCATCCTTTTTATCCCACGAAGCATTGACCAGTGCAGAAAGAGCCTCCACCAGTTTGGGACGATGCTGTTTGTAGTCTGGATCAGGAACTGTTTTCAGCGGAGAAAATTTTGTTGGACGCAATGGTTCAAGGAAATGAAATGCCGCATTCTTTCCTGAGTCACAGCCAACGGCATTGAAAGAAAACTTATTCGCTGAAATGATTTGTTCCGCTTCGCCTTGCTGCTCACGGGCAACAAAGAATGGATTTGCCGACCAATTTGCTGCTATAAACATTTTATTTTCAAGCAGATTGATTTTTTTCACTGCTTCACTCTGCCAGTCGTATTGAGCTGAAGCAAAAATTTGTGTTGGGCCAGTATATTTCTGAACTGCCAAAATCAATGCCGCTGAAAGCGAAAGATAGGCAGATGCCACCGTTTCATCGGTCGCCCCGAAAACAGTCTGCTTGGAAAAATCAATCCGATCATGGAAGAATCGGAGTGACGGATGCAATCCCCAGCCTCGGGAAACCTTTTGCTGTGCGGCAATTTTTTTGCCCAAATCGATCAATGATTGTGGAAGCAGCGAACTGTAAGGATTATCATATTCAGGCAGATAACGCCATTCCAGCGGGAAAACAAAACCATGTGCAGGCAAAGCAGTATTGGAATTTTGATGTTCTGCCGCAAACAAAACCAACGCTTCACCGGGAACAACGCTCAAATCGGCATAATCAAATTTTTTCGGCGCACCGTACCGTTCATAATCCATATTGCAATTGAGCAACCAGGCAAAACCCAAACCGAAGTCAGCAATAAACCGTAACGCATCGGTGTTTTGATCACTCCAATTTGCAAAACATTCTTCCGTCACAACATGAGAAGGAAGGTCATTTAAGCAAACCGGAAAAAATTCAGAAATATTGCCGTCATCATCAACGACACATACACTGCTTTTTTTAACTTTGACAAGAGCATGAAAGTCAGCAAGTTTCAGTTCGCCCCAGCCATTTTTAACGGAGAAACTTTTATTTCCATATTTGATGGTTGCAGAATGAATATGATTACCTTTAGTATCCAGCAATTCAAGACGGACGAAACAGTTTTCTTTGTCTTTACAGCAAAAAGGCATGTGCAAGATCAAGTGCATTGTTTTTGTTTCTGACATAAACTGTAATGTTATATTGTGTTGCAGCCAGTCATCAAGTTGTTGGGGGATTGAGGTGCCATCCGCACAATACGCTTCCCGGAAACGTTCTACACGTTTGGCAACGGCTCCCGCTGTATTAAATCCAAGCAGATCGGCAACATAGTTATATTTACACTTCAGAGCCACTCCGAACCAGATTGAAAGATAGTCCAACTGATTGTTCTTCCAAATATTCAGAAACAAATCAGAATAACGTTTGCCTTTGACTGATAATTTATTGGCAGGAGAACTTGTTTTTGCCGCAGCCAGCCTTCCGTGTAAATTGTCCTCATCTTCTCCATCAATCGTTGTTGTTTTCACGCGGCTTGCGTACTGTTCTTCAAAACTTGAGTAGGCATTTTTAAGAACATTACGAAAATACTTTGAAAAGAAATTCTGATTGGTTTCAATCAAAACCGTCAAAACATGATGACTGTTCTTCTGAAGATATGAATAAAGGAAACTGCAGAAATCATCAATTTCAGCGGCACAATTTTTATCCTGTATACGCTGTTCATAACGGGCAGGCAGATAACCGGCAGTACCCTCATTTTCGGTGAGAGTCTTAAAAAACTTTAGCCACGCCAATGATTTATCAGCACAAAGCTCCTTTGCCAGAGCGATGTGCTTGGCGGTAAGTTCCTTATAATCTGCCGGTTCAGTTGCCTTCATTGTGAAATCCTCTGCTTTATACTCTGTTGGATGCAAGTTTTTCAATAGCGTTCATAAAAAGTTTATCCAAAAGAGCTGTTTGGCGAAAAGCCCCGATCGTACCAGTAATAAGCAAAGGCCAAAGTACAATCATGGATACCCCGATGACGGCAGCTTTGTCCAGCCACTTTCCTCCAGCAACTTTGACTTCCAGATCGTTCCCTTTGGCAGTCAAGACCAAAGAAGCACAGTTTTCGCAACCAATTATTTTTTTGAGAAAACCACGGGCATTTTCTGAAGTATTACGAATTTGGACGATGTATCCTTTATTGCCGTGACCGTCGTCTTTAACTTCCAATTCTTGCGTTTCATACCCCTCGGCTTTATAATCTCTCATGATCGCATTGGCAAGCGCAACCATTTTGCCAGCTTTGTTTTGAATAAGTTGTTCTCTTTTCATAATATTTCTCCATTAACAATAAAGTTAGTATGAGCAATTGGAATATGTGTTTATGATATAATTAAAGGTTTGTAAGGATAAGTTGACC
>JAZRSP010000019.1:0-1497 GCA_045651565.1 Victivallaceae bacterium
GATGGGAATGAATCACAGCGGCGAGATAGAAAATATGGCTTCTAGAGTTAAGCCGAATACCGCTATAATAACTAGAATAGGCACTTCGCATATTGGTTTTCTTGGAAGCGCGGAAAATATCGCACGGGCAAAGCTTGAGATCGCTTGCGGTTTGCAAGGCAAATTGATAATACCCAAAAACGAGCCTCTGCTGAAATGCGATTATCCCAAAATTTCTTATTTTTCAAGTCATGATATTAGCGCGAGCGCAGCAATAACCAAAAACAGATTTGACAAGATGGAATTATACTTCAACAAAACGCTTCATTCATTTTTTGACTTCCCTTCTAAAACCGATCATATCCGACAATGCTTGGCTGCGGCGGTAACTGGCGCTTTGGCGATTGGTATATCAAAGAATAAAATACTCGACGCAATCAAGGTTATAAATGAAGATACGTTACGGCATAAAATCCTTAAATCAAAAAGCGGATTTTTGATTATCGACGATTCATATAATTCGTCATATGAATCTCTGTCTGCAGCCTTGGAAACGCTAAATGAGCTACAATATAGCGGGAAAGCAAGCGCGCTTATTGGCGATATTTTTGAGCTTGGTAGCAAAAGCGAGCAAATACACTATGAAATAGGCAAATTGCTATCTGCCGCAAATTTTGAGCATCTTTTTTTCGTAGGCAAGCATATTGAGGCAACAGCAAAGGGAGCTATCGACTCGGGTTTTGACAAGGAGCGCATTTTTATTTATCCCTTTGATACTTCCGGGCAGATTATAGCAGAAGAAATATTGAACAGACTCACCACCGAAGATGTATTACTCGCAAAAGCATCTCACGGAGTTAAATTAAAAAGCATTATCGAAATTATAAGCGGGTAGCAAAATGAAAAACACTTACTATTACCTAATTCTGACCTTTTTAGCTTTTGCAGCAACTGTATTCATAACCAAAGGCTTGATTCCAAAGTTTCGCAGTATTGCAAAGCAACCGATTTATGATGAGGGCCCAAACTGGCACTTAAAAAAGAGCGGGACACCCACCATGGGTGGCATAGGATTTATTATTCCCTTTTGCATCATTACAATGCTTGTGTCCGTGCTCGACTTGATAAACGAAAACAGCAAAAATGGTGTATCATTACTTATAACTCTTATTTTCTGCTTGTTGAATGCACTTGTAGGGATTGCAGATGATATAACAAAGCTGAAAAGAAGCAAAAACGGTGGATTGACCCCAAAACAAAAGTTGACTCTTCAGGGATTGATTGCAACGGGATTTTTATATGCCAGATTTGCATTTTTAGGAGATGGGACGGAATTGCATTTCGGCAATTATTCCATAGATTTCCAATGGATATATTATCCATTAGCAATGATATTTTTGCTGGGGATAATCAACTGCGCCAATTTAACAGACGGAATTGATGGGCTTGCATCATCTACGATGTTTGCTATTTCTGTTGTAACCTTTTTCCTATCTCTCACCAGGTCGGATGATGCAT
>JAZRSP010000020.1:0-1159 GCA_045651565.1 Victivallaceae bacterium
AGATCGTTCCCAGAAACACGGAGGAAAGAATATTGAAATATTTAAGATAACTCAATACATAAAAAGCCGTTCCGCAGATTGCAAGCAGGAGAGCGAAAAACTTCTTTTTACAAATCAGAACCGGAATCAGAATAACTCCGATAAGCGGCAGAAACCAGGCTCCGAAGGCTCCGGCAAGAGAGCCGACAGCCTTGCATTTTGTAACGCTTCTGTAAATCCTGCTGATACCGAACGCACAAAGCAAAAATCCGTAAATATAAAAAGGGGCAGTCAACAGCAATAAAGATAGAGTAATGGCAATAATTTTCCAACCGTGTTGAAGTCCGCCGAAAAAGGAAAGTATCACAAACAATACAAAGGGCAAAAGAGCGACAACCATACTCATCCACGCCAGCCCGAACATCGCACCTGACCGTGGAGATTTCCGCATGAAGAAGCGGTAAAAGAATTTTTTTCGTTTGTAGTGTTTCAATGGTTTATTTTTCATATTCATTCCTGCATACCAAGTCAACCGTTCTGTGGTAATATACCATCTCCCGCAGGCGTTTACAACTGAAAAAATATTTTTAAAGGAACAAAGGTGCGATAAGGAAAAAGACGAATGCAAACGGCTTGAAATATCCGTATCCGCCGCAGTGAACATCTGCTTCTTCTTTTATGACAACATTATCTTTGAATGTAAGCAAAGTACAATAAGTCCCGTCGAACCAAATTTTTTTATAAGGCAATATTCCCCATTGGCTGTATTTTGTCATATCCGGTCCCCAGCCACGATTCTTATTTAATATTTCAGACGGATGATTAAAATGATAATTATGCCCACGAGGGACATAGATATGGATTTTTCCCTGTGCCTTTTTATGTTCCTGTGCAATGATATCCACGATTTCCTGCCGATTTTTGCCGATGTATGGAGATGTACACCCGGCAAAAAAAATTGCACAACAAACAGCACACAGTAAATTGACGATCCGGCAATTCTTCATGATTTCACACAGAGCTTTTTCTTTATCAGAACATTGCAAACGAGAAAAACAAGCCATAAAATCCATAGACTGTACAATATTAGCATCACCAGAAAGGAGTATTGCCGGAATTGCCACGGCAGAAAAAGCGAAAACACCGTAACTGCACTGAAAATAATTATCATTGCATCGTT
>JAZRSP010000021.1:0-1462 GCA_045651565.1 Victivallaceae bacterium
GTAGCAAGCGTGAAGATTGATCTTCTTTTTGCCGGGGATCAGCTTCAGCGCCACATCCAGATCGGCCATCAATTCTTCGGGGGTACGAGCCTTACCGGGATAATTGCCGGTAGCCTGAATGCCGCCGGTCAGCTCACCGCCCACATTCTCAAAGCCGGTTACATCATCGCCCTGCCAGCAGTGCAGAGAGATCGGAATTTCACTCAACTTGGCAAGTGCAGCATCGACATCGACACCCATTGCTTCGTAACGAAGTTTTGCCAATTCAAAACTTTTTTCAATGATTGATTTATCAATTTTTTTCATTTTTTTTGCTCCTGAATTTAAATTGTTACTTGCAATTTATGATAATTATAATATATTACATTTATTGCAAAAAACCTTAACTTTTTGAAAAAAAATTAGCATATTTTGATATTATGGAGTATTGGTTAAAAAAATATTTATTGAATTATGATTCACGCCTGACGGTTTATCATTGCGAACACAATGGGAATTATGAGCAGCACAGCCACCATGATTTCTATGAACTGGTGTTGGTTCGTTCAGGTAAAGCGGAGCATGTTTTGGAGAATAATCGCCAGAAGTTGAGTGGCGGTGATATATTTTTAATTCCTCCGGGAGTTGAACATTCTTATGCAGATGCTGAAAAGTTTGAAATCTATAATCTGCTTTTCGGCAAGAGTTTTTTCCGTTATTTTGAATCAGATTTACAAAAGTCATTGAATTACCATTTGCTTTTTCCATTAAGAACCGATAAGGATAGAAGCAAAAATAATTTCGCTCCGACAATATTCAGTTTGTCCGGTAATCTTTTCTGGGAAATCGAAAAACTTACCAATGATATTGAACAGGAATTAAATTCTTCGGAAATCGGTGCGAGGGTAGGGGCATTGAGTGACTTTTTGAAAATTGTCCTGATAATTATACGACATGCCAAGGCAAAAAATAACAGCAAAAACGGTAACAAAAATATGCTTGATATTGGAAAGTTGTTGGCAATTTTGGATGATAAATATATGGAAAAATGGAGTATTGCTTCCATGGCAAAATTCTCTGGAATGCAAATTAATAATTTCAGATTTAAGTTTAAAGAGCAAATGGGTATTTCCCCAATCAATTACCTTATGAAGTTACGAATAGAAAAGGCAATCGGGTTATTGCAGTTTTCTGATATGAATATCAGCGAAATCGCTTTGGCAGTAGGGTTTGAAGACAGTAATTATTTCAGCCGCCAATTTTCTAAATATATCGGCAAATCACCTCGAACATTTATAAAAGAACGATAAGTTTTTTTGAGATACTTCTTAAACCACAAGGTCGAGTAAAGTAATGGCATTCATAAAAAAAAGAATATCGACATTTGATTATATCATACGGAGCGTAAGCGAAGTCCTTCATACCGGAATGAAATGGAGATGCTTCATATTGTGGAGCTTTAGCGAAACAATGCTTCATCGTC
>JAZRSP010000022.1:0-13068 GCA_045651565.1 Victivallaceae bacterium
CAAGTTTTTTCCCATTTTTTTAGTTTCCCTCTTGACTTTTTCAAAATATGTGATAGAATAATTATAGAGGTCATCATGCTGAATGTGAACTTTAGATCGATTCTAAGGCTGCAGTATTAAATGACTTCATTTTTTTAACAACTATTTATAAATAATTGCCGAAATTATTAAATGATTAAAAATCGGCATCCATAAACAAGGTAAAATAATGAATATTAATGCAAAATTATCAGGTTCGATTTTTGGGATTATTTCTGCTGTAACGTACGGCATGAATCCGCTTTTCGGGTTACCGCTTTACCAAAAAGGGATTACCACATATTCGGTATTGTTTTACCGTTTCTTCTTCGCCCTGATTTTATTGGGAATAATCATGCTCATCCGCAAACAGTCATTTAAAATCGAAAAAAAGCAACTATTAATGAGCGGAATCGGTGGCATATTACTATCGCTATCCTGTCTCGGACTTTTTTTAAGTTTCCACCATATTGACGGGGGAATAGCAGTCACGATACTTTTTGTCTGTCCTGTAATCATCTCTTCAATTATGTATCTTTTTTTTCATGTCAAGCAGAGTATATCTACATTGATTGGGATGTTTTGTGCTATGGGTGGAATCGCTTTGCTGTCTTTGGGTAAAGGGGTAGAACATTTCAGTTTAACCGGCCTTGTTTTGGCGTTTTCCTCTGCCTTGACCTATGCGATCTATATGGTCATGGTCAAAGTCAGCTGCTTAAAAAACCTATCGTCAGAAACTCTTACTTTTTATGTTATGCTTTTTGGACTTTCAGTGTTTTTTGTTACCCTGAATTTTGGCATAAATTTACAAATACTTCCTGATATTTTCAGTTTGCTCTGTGCTTTAGGATTGGCATTATTCCCATCATTGTTTTCATTTCTTTTCATGGCGATTGCGATTAAACACATCGGGCCGTCCAAAACGGCTATTTTGGGAGTATTAGAGCCGGTAACCGCCTTGCTGATAGGGATTTTAGTTTTCGGAGAATCTTTAAGTTTTCAGCAAATAATTGCGGTGGCAATCATACTTATTTCCGTATCAATAGTTGTTACGGGGAAACCGCCTGCTGCAGTAAAAGCAAAACTCAAATCATAAAAAAGCTCTTTTATCCTAAAAACTTTCATGAGGGGGGAATGGACTAATTAAAAATTATCCCCTTATCGGCAATTATTTCTGCTTTTGAATTATAGAGTTTTTATAAAAAAGCAGTATTTTGAATTGAGTCAAATAAGGTTGGGTATTTTTTTTATTTTTTAATATAGTGAAATATAAGGAATTATGATTATGGCTAATAAAACACGAGCCGCTTTCCCTTACTTCGGCGGGAAAGGAAATCCCAAAATTAAAGCCGCCATTTTAGCAAGTTTGCCGCCTCATACGGCATATATTGAACCATTCGGCGGTGGTGCTTTCAGGTTATAACAGCGATTTGTATCGACCGCTGCGTGATCACAACTGGGATATGCAGACGATTGAGGTTTGTTGCTCGGCGGCAGGTCGCACCAGAAATTCAAAGTTGCAGGGTCCGGGCAGTGTCAAGGCACATCAAAAAAGACTTGAATGTATCTGGAAAAATCCGCGGGCAATGAGGCGAATCGCACAACGAGAATAAATTATAAAAAACGAAAGAGTGTCGATTAAAAAATCGGCACTTCTTTTTTTTGCACATCTAATCACCCAGTTTTTAGAATCAATTTAATCAACCGTTAAGCACAAGTTATCCAGCCTTTTTGCGTAAACTCCGCCTCGACCTAAATTGACCTAAATCAAGTTCCATCAACTTGCCTAAACCTATTTGTAATTTATACTCATCAAATTTAAAATTTCAGCGTTTTTGGGCAAAAAAATGGAGCCGATAGGCGGAATCGAACCGCCGACCTATTCATTACGAGTGAATTGCTCTACCAACTGAGCTATATCGGCATGATTGAATATACTTAATCAAGTTTGTATAATATACCACGCAAAAGTTTTTTTGCAACCCCCCATTCTAAAAAGTCACAAAAAAACCCCTGCCGATTTTATCAGCAGGAGTTGGAATTTAAGTCAAATCAACTTTTAGAAATTCTTTGCGATAGTTTTCAATTCCTTATTGACTGAGTCAAATTCGACTTCGAGTTTATCGCTGCTTCCCCAATAGTTGTATTTGAGGTAGTAAGTTCCGACATTCAAGTCCAAACTTCCATAGTTATCATTTGCAACCCAAACAAGTCCGCCCTGGGCTTCGTCGTAGTAATACAACTCTGCACCGGCAGCCATACCGACTTTATCAGACTTGACACCGCCGACATTGTATTCAGCAAAGGTGTATTTGCCTTTGGTTTCCTCAGTAACTTCGATTGCGATGTAATTAGATTCGCTATTAGCAATATCCTTTGTCAAATCAGCCTTGACAGTAGCATCTTTCAAAGTGGTAATGCTTTCAAGTTCAGTTGCAATTGAGTAATTGTTGCTTGAATATGAATCAAGCGAATCAATCTTGACAATGTACTCTGCATTTTCATCAAGTACCATATCGTTTGCCAACTTGATCGGTGTGCTGCCGGGACCGACATTGATGACACCCTTGTGGAACATAACTCCATTGACGATCTGGTACAAGTTAGCTTGGAGCCAAGCATCACCGCTATCGACAGTCAAAGTCAACTTGTTATTTCCGCCGACTTCTTTACCGCTGATACGGAAGCAATCGGTCATATCACCGAAGCCTACCCAATCAGAAGTAGTTGAAGAAGCGGTAATTGAAGTTGCAGTATCATAAGAATTATTACCGTCAACACGGGCAACGAAGTTATTGTCTAAACTTACGCTGACATGGTTTGCACCGTCATTTGCAACAACCTGGATGTAATATTCACCTTTGCCCAACAGCAAGTTATTTGCACCGAAGTTATAATCTGCAATCTGATTATTCCAAACTGTGAAGCTTGCATATGTATCCAAAGAACCGCTACTATTAGCTTTGAGGATGTTCAAGGTTACATGACCTGCAACATCAGCAGTTTCGTCGACAGTTTTAACTCCCAACTTGAATGAGCCTGCATCTTCGATATTCAACTTTGTCCAGCTGATTGTATCGCTCTTGCCAACCCAAGTGTCAAATACAACTGCATCGCCATTAGCTACCATATCCATTGCGCTATCGGTTGCGCCATACTTGACATTAATGACTCGTTCGGTATTATTCCACTTGTCATCGACGATAGCGTCAAGTTCTTTGCCGACCAAATTACCGCTTGCATTCTGATCAACTGCGATGTAGTAATTTACATTCTTGTCGAGGTAAGTTGCAATCAAGTCCTTGCCGACTTCTTCCAAAGTTTTACCGTCAGCAAGTTTGTACAAGGTGAAACTGCTGTCGCCATTGAATTGATACCAGCCGTTCTTGCCTGCAAAGTCAAGTTTGTAAACCTTGTCGGCAGATACTGCCATTTGAGTTGAAATATCCCAATCGACAGTATCAACGAACTTGGTACTGTTATAAGCAACATTACCATCGACTGAATCGATATTTACTGTCAAGTCGTACTTGCTTCCTGTACCGTAAGCCGCATAGTTGTCAACGACTTCGAATACATAAGAACCTGCTCCAAGGTTTGCCGCAAATTCTTTATTATTGTCGACACCTTTAGAACTAATGAGAGCCAAAGACTTGCCGTCATCGCTATAACGATATACATTCAAGGCGATTCCCCAATTATTCATACCGTCAATTGCAGTATTTGCCACATCAATTGAAACCTTTGAATCAGCGGTCAAGTTAATGCCGTAGAAGTTGCTGTTTTCGCCGATACCGATGTATTGATCTTTTATAGTATCATCGGAAGCGGTAAAGACTTTGCCATCTGTGCCGTTCAAAAGTCCCTTGAATGTTTCAGTACCTTCGCCGTAAACTTTTGAATCCACTTTAATTTCATAACCGACATTAGTGCCGTATGTGCTGTACGGAGCATTAATTGCGATATAGTATTCGCCCTTGTCCAACATCAAATTGGCAAGAGAACCCTTGCTGCTGTACGGATAAACAACATCTACCGCACCGCTTGCATAATCAATTGCGCCATTTGCCGGGTTGATTCTGTAAACTTTGAATGAAACATAATCCGTCCAGTTTTTCTGTTGGAGATCGGTAAATGAGAGGTTGAAATTATAGAAACCTGCCTCATCAGCGGTAAATTTAACCCAATCAACCGCATCACCGTAACCAACACGGCCTGTTGCAGTCTGATCGACTTCATTTTTCAAGTCTTTAACCCCTGCCATGAACGGAGTATCGTCATTGACAGTGATGTCGAATTTTTCGTACTTGTACTTGAAGTCATATTCCCAAACCGCAGTCGGTTCGCCGTAATAATTGCTTACTTCCAATGTTACATAGTAGTCACTCGGGAAACCGTTTGCAAGCTGGATTCTGACCGGAGCAACGCCGTCGGTCGCATTTGCCGCACCGATAGAATTTGTTGAGATCAGTTCATCAGCGACCGCACCTTTTTTCCATACTTTCATGGTGAGAGTGCCATTGCCGTCAATCATTCTCGCATTTGAAACAAACAACTGCATTTCTCCGACCGCATCGACAGTGCCGATATTGATAGTATCTTTGAGGTCATAACCAATATCAAGCAAACTTCCGATTGATTCATTCTGATACTGTTTGTCATCTGCGAAAGCGATTGTAGTATCATAGTTGAATGCACCGCTTGAATCACGGTCTGCGAAAGCGATTTTTTCGCTCCACATCTTATCATTTGCCGCCATAGCAGTTTCGTTGCCTGCCTTGTCAACTGCGACGACCTGAACATCGTAGTTATAACCGTAAACAAGTGAAAGAACTGTGCTTGTTTCGATATTGCCGAGAGCATCAGCCTTGATAACTTTTGAATACCATTCACCGCCGAGAGCATCAGATTGACGATATTTGACGATGTAATGGTCAACACCGCTCAATTCATCTTTGAGAGTATAATGCTGACCCCAGTCAAATCTGACATCGACATTGAGGTTCTGCTTGCTCAAAAGCTGGTAAGAGATATCTTCTTTACCGAAGTAGTTCTTTGCGACTGATACATCTGCACCGGTAATGTCATCTTTTGCGGTGATGTAAACTGCATTGCCTTTTGCATCATAGAAGACTGGTGCTTCGGTATCCTGAATAACTGTAATATTGTTACCGCTGATCTGACCGTTGGCACTTACAGAATTTACATAAACGTTGTACTTACCGTCTTTGAGGAAGAGGTTTTCATTATCACGCAATGAAATGGTAACATCGGTATAGGTATCGCCTTCAAGCTCATTTTCCAAGAGGAAATAAGTTTTCGGCACTTTAATTTCTCCATTATTGCTTGCATCGGCGCTGTCAACATAGTAAACTGTAAAGTAATCGATACCGAAGTATGTATTGTCAACAGAGAAGGACAAATTAATTTCACCGTTGTTAAGTTTCTGTTCGACACCATGCTCTTTTACGATTGAAGATGTAAGTTTGTAGTCCAAATCGTACGGAGTTGCCGGAGCGAAAGTATCGTAAATCACCTTACCTGTTTCAGGATCGACGAATGAGAAAGTTCCGTCTGCGGGCCAAGCAACTGCTTCGTTGCCTGACATATCGACTGCTTTCACACGCCATGAAGCATTGTACATACCAGAGAACAATCCTACGGGTACTGACGGGTAAGAGTTGTCAAATGTTACAGACTTGCTTTCGATTTCAGAAGTTCTGATAACTCTCAAATTCGGATAATTTTCGATAAGAGAGTTATAGAGAGCAGAAATTTCTGCCGCTGAATCATTCATGCTGACCACGAGGAAAGTATAGTTGCCGCGTTTTTCATCTGAAGAATAGTGTCCGTCGGCAGATACTTGGAGCAAGTAACGGAATTTACCGCTGTTGTCGGTGAAGTCATCGCTCCAACTGAATTTGACGCTTGCTTCCAAAGGAGTGCCTTTGCCGCTTGCGGAAGTTGAATTGCCTGTGGTGTCAGCTGCGACAGAAACATTGCCGTTATTCATTTCGACTCTTGTTTCTTCGCCGTCGCTGCTGTCTCCTGAAACATAGCCACCGCCGCTTGAAGCACTTCCGGTAGTTCCCAAAATTCCGTCAAGAACACTACCCAAAGAACTGTTTCCTCCGGGAGTAACTACTGCACCGCTGTCACCCTCGGTTGAACCTTCATCACCTTCGGTTGTGCCGCTATCGGGAGTGATAGCAGCAGTTGCACGTTTAGTAACGGTAACTACGGGAGCTTTCAAAGTAACAGTTGAGCCTTCGGGCGGAGTAACATCGAGTTTATTTTCCAGATTTCCTGAAAGCAGAACTGTATTGTTGCCGACTTTGTCGCTGACTCCGATAGTGATATTATAGACATCACCCTCGGTACCTTCATGTCCGAGAGTACCTGCGACATAGCCTGCTGAATTTTTCTTGTCGTCATCGATCCAGAATTTTCCGTCATAGTAAGTCCAGTAACCGGAAGCGACGAAGTAACTTGCAACTCCCTGTTCTGCTTTGACAGAAATTACGCCATTCATATCAATAACCACATCGGAATAAGTTGACAAACTTGCATTGACAACATTATTTTCGATAACGGTGACATATTTCAAAGCACCTTTATCATCGAGCTGGATTACGCTGATTACATCGAAGCGAGTTTCTTTGCCGTCATTGCTTTCGTCAAAGAACTTATAATCAATTGTGTATGAATCAACTCCAGTTGCGAGATTGTTGGCATCAGCAGCGGCATCTTTGACCGCATTCCAAGAGAATGCACGGACATAACCCTGTTCAAGCGCATGATTATCCCAATTCTGAATAAATTGATTTACCGCAGTTGCGATCGGTGCGAGGGTATCCTGTGCAACGACCTTGATAGTAGTGGTCTTGTCGCCGTAGTTACCGGCAGCATCAACTGCTACGACACGGAGAGTATAAACTCCTGCGTTCTCGAACTTGAAGTCCAAACCGTCAGTTTTCCAGTTGCCTTTTTCGTCAAAAACTTCATTTGCGTCAAAAGATGCCAAAGTTTTCCACTCTGAACCGACCTGATATTCAACAATATAGCGGCGAACTCCGGAGAGGTCGTCTTTTGCCTGCGGGTCACCGACGGTTGAACCTGAATTTGCAAGCGGTTCAGTAGTCCAAGTGAGATCGTCAATTTTGAAATTCTTACCATCGAAAGTGGCTTCGTTTTTGCTCAAAGTCGCCTTGCTGTCGAATTTCGGACCGGTAACATCACCGTCATACGGACGGAAGTCAACACCCTCAAACCAGTGAGATTTTTCAGTAGTTGAATCTACGCCCTGAACGAACCAGTATACATAGTCCTGCAAAGAAAGCCCGCTTGCCACAAGTTCATTGGTTGTGGTGGTCTTTTCATAGAAATGATAAATATTTTTCGCATGAGTTTCGCCATTGATGTCGGTAAAGACATCGGTAGTATCAACAACCTGCCATTCTCCAGAACCATTGATAATTGCATAACCCCATTCTGCGCCGTCTTTGACCAAAACTTGTTTTTCATTGACCTTGGTCTTATCTACCTGATCAAAAATACCGAAGAGGAACTCTTTTGTAGCAGCATCCAGCTGATTTTCGCTGAAAAAGTAACGGACATTGTAGTAATCAATATTGTAATTGGTAAGTGCAGACATATCCTGCCAAGACAACTTCGCAACCGCCGAATTGATACCAAGAGCAATATTATTGGGATTGACACCTGACATATTTTCCAAAACATCAATAGTTGAGATGAATGAAAGTTTCTTGGTGGTGATATTTCCGAGAGCGGGAACTAAATTGTTTCTGTCACCGTAAGTATAATCGGCAACGCCCCATTCAATAGTGTAACCGTCTTTAACTCCGGCAACAGTGTAATTATACGCAATGTAGTTCAAGCCGTCACCATTAGTTATGCCGTCGCCATTCACGAACTGCAAACCTGACTTGCAATTAGCACCATCCAGCACGAGAATATCATTACTTACGACATTACCTGCTTCATCTTTAATTATATATTGGAGATAGAATTTCTTGTAACTTGACATATTAGCATCAGATTGCAGCCAAGTCAATTTGACGGTATTTGAAGTATTGTTTTCATTATCGACAATCAAATCAGCCTTGCCGCCGTTGCTATTTACATAATTGTCAAGCAAAGTAGTATTGCTGTTAGAAATTGTAAGTGCTTCATTTTCGATGAAAGAACGGTTGCCCTCTGAATCGAGAGTCAAGTTTTCACCGTTTTCGCTTGCACTCAAAGTGAAAACTTCCGGCAACGGAGCGGCAGTCGGAATAGTTCCCTGCATTTCAGCAGTAACTTTGCCATCCTTGTAAGTAACAACCAAGTAATGATTTGCTGAAATTTCTTTAAAGCCCATTGCCTGAACGAAATTACCGCTATTATCATACTCTGCAATCATGGTAAGGATAACTTTTCTTTCAACCAAGTTGCCTTGTGTGTCTTCTTCCATATACTGAATTGAAACACGGGCATTTTTCCAATAATTTTCTGCCAATTGAGTCAAATCGGCACCGCCGACATAGTTGTAAACAACATATTTACCTTCCTGCATATTGGCAACATTGAGAGTGATAGTTTTACCTGAAACGAGCGAAGCATCTTCGCTATCTGTTACGGTATAAATTGCATTATCCTGCACGCCGTCAGTATCGCCGTCAGTGATTTCATTGAGGTAGAAAATCATATTGGTAGTGCCGAGTTCCTTGAGGGTATAACCCGCAACAACCGCACCGCTATTGATTTTAACAGTATTTGTACCGCCGCCCAAATCGATGATACCAGAAGTAATTGAACCGTTTTTAAATTCAACAGTATCATTGTAGAAGCCCTCTGAAACCCATCTGGTATAGTCGGTTTTTACCGCCCAGCCGTCAGAAACAATAATTCCGGTAAAGACCAAATCTGCTTTCTTCCTGCTTCCGACTGCCACAGCGTCAACACTGCCGACCGAATAAATACCGCCGCCGATTTCAAATAATGAACCGCTTTTACCGGCAAATGAATTTGCAACCAAACCGGTAGCGTCTTCTCCGTCAATTACAATTGTACCACTGAAACTGTCTGCTTTGAGAGTGCCTTCGACATAGATACCGTAGTCCCAGCTGAAACCGTTTGAGGTTCCGGACGCATTAACTGTAATATTGGTATTGATAACACCGTCAACCGTCATATCACCTGCAACATAGATACCGCCTGCATGGACATCACCTTTATAGGTATCCTGGTGCGGAGCGTCAGTTTGTGAAGAAGAAACGGTGCTTTTACCATATACTGTATTATTAAGAAGTGTAACATTAATATTACCATTCAAGTTGCTTGCAACATTCAAAGTATCAGCCTTGATACCATTGACATACATATAACTCTTATGCTCAACTACATTATCATCATCGAGGTAGTTGTTATTGGCAGTCGCATTAATAGTCCCGTCGAAACTTCCCAAATTGACCTCTTTGCCCTTGATACCGATTGCAGTCACAGTATTATCATAAACCGAAGAAGTCGTGGTGTGTTTCTGATTCAAAACAGTATTATCACTTGCTTCAACTTCAATAACAGTATCGACAGCGACTTCGCCGACAGTAACTTTTTCAGTTCCGTCAATACCGACAGCAGTAAATTCATTACCGGTCATGGTTGAGCCGGTATCTTTGCCCTGATTGCTTGCGACAATTTCATTATTGAGAACTTTGGCAGAAATGACCACATTGTCTTCGATAGCAAAGAAGAAGTGTTCTGCCAGGGACTTGCCGTTAGCATCCACGATTTCATCGGTTGCAATTTCAGCAGTGTACAAGTAGTAATCTCCGCTGATATGAGTTCCCTCGTAGTCAATAAACCCCTGGGTCAAATCAAAGTTTTTAATTTCAAATAATTCGCCCTTTGAGTTAGTCCAGCGAAGATCAATTTTCAATGTATCATTAATAGTTGTCCAATCCGGTAATGCTTGATTTCCTTTGGCAACGAAACTTACAACATATTTACCTGCAACAGTATCAAGAGCAGTATTGATTTGACCGATACCGTAAATTGCAGTATCAATACCGCTTACAGCTTCACTGATATTATCAATAGTAATTGCTGATTTTCCGGAAGCGAAAGTCAATCTTACATCATTTGTGCCGACCTCATGTGATCTAGAAAATCTTGAATCTCCCCATTTGACAATTTCTGTAACATTCATTGTTACATCGTTGTTGTTGACTTTCTCTGTGTAACTGTATTTGATGATAAAGTCATAATTTGCCAAAGCAGCATCTATAGCAGCATCGGCTGCGGTTTTATCAAGCCCTTCAAGTCCGTCAACTTCAATTGTCCATCTGATTCCGGTAGTAACTAGCTTATCTCCTTCACCGCTTGTTACCAAAGCGATACTTTTAACCACATCAGTATCTGAAATGCTGACATCGGTTTTTCCATTGACATCGAGAGTAAAGAACTCTTCGCCATACTGAAGAATTTCAGCACTAGCAACATCCATAAACGCAGAACTCTGTACTACATAGAATGAATATGCGTTTCCGCTCAAAGGATCCACGCCGTAATATTTGGTTCCACCGATAGTTGCATTAACAGTTGTTTTGTCGCCATTTGAGTCGGTAATAACGATTCCCCATGAACCTGACTCATAAACATCAGCATTAACAAGCATCATTGCGCCGTCTTCGTAGATAAAAATATCTTTGCCCTTGCCCATAATGGCAGAAATCAAAGCATAATTATCATCAGGATTTGCTTGGTTATAATCATTTAAATCCATTAAATCACCGAGACCGAAAAGCGGATTACCGGAAGTTGATTTTAATTCTGCCTGGGTATAATTTGCAACATTTCCATCTTCAATCATTACGGCAATCGCATTAGCATTTGAATCAACATAGCCGATTTGCTCCTGGGTCAAATTGCCTGCGCCGTCAACGACAATGACATTTGCACCGACATCGGTTTTGTTGTAAGATGAGTCCAGAATTTTGATTGAAACATTAGTACCGTGAATACCGATTGACTCGAAAATGTTATTAGTTGCATTGGAAGAACCGTCAACAACTTTGCCCGTGGCATCAACTGCCTTTACAGCAGAGATAACGCTATTATTGTTTGAAGCGAAAATAAGTCCGCTCCAAATTGATTTACTTGCATCGACATCGCCTGATTCAGCATAAACACCGTAAGCTCCGACGTTATTATTGGAAACAGTTCTTGCTGCGAATGAACCGAATGAAACTCGTGCAGACGCATCAATAGTTCCGAAGAAATCATTATCAAAAGTTACTGAACTACCCAAAAACGCAGTTGCTTTGTTACTCATGCCATTAGCAGTATTGGTAGGAGTCTTTTTCCCGTCAGTTCCCTGTACATTGACACCCCAAGCCCACTGGCGTGACTGCACATCAATTTTGCCGCTGAAATCGGTTGCGATTGTCAATTTGCCGTCAGCTTTGATCGCATTTGAATCAACATCAATCGGACCGGTAGGATATTTTTCACTTACCGAAACAGTAGCTATTTTTACCTCATCACTCCAAGTGCTTTCATCGACAAAGTTGCCATTTGAAGAAGAGGTGTTTTTAGCAAAAATCGCAATAGTATTTTCTTTATTCGCAGAAGTTGTCGCACCGGTCTGGGAGATGAACTTCATGGTGCCGTCGCCGACGAAGTGAACTGCGCTATATTCAGTCATTTCCGGGTAACCCGCCTTCATTTGATGACCCTGTCCGGTAACAATCTGCTGATAAATGTTGTAAGTGCGAGTGTTTTTATTAATTGTGTAGCCGCTATTTTTCAAGTCTTCAATGGTTTTGACTCCGCCGACAGTCATTGATAAGCCGCCTTTTATGTTCCAGCCGCGCAATATAATCGGTTCTAGCGAATTTTCAACTTCATTTTTATTGTAAATAACGTAGGTATTATCATCCAGATAGTTGTCACTTTTTCCGATCAAATAGACATCCTCTATATGAGTAACAGTGCTATGGTCGCCTTGGTTGTAATAAAAATATGCCATAATCAGCCTCCTATTGTTCTTATTAAATATATAAAAATACCATTCACTAGTGAAGATACCACACTTTTGCACAAAATGCAAGTGATTATATAAAAAAAAACGAAAAAAAATTGAAAAAATTTTATTTCTCAAAAAAATTTAAGTTTTTTTTCATTTTTGACTTGCATTTTCCAAGTTTACACCTTATCTTTATTTCAAGCTGCCGAAAAGCAACCGTTTTTTCAAGTTGCCATCCGACAATTACGATGTTGATTGAAATAGCAATATTCATGAATATTTGTGATTTTACAAAAAATAATTATGAATTATGCATTCTGAATTATGAATTTTAATAACCATGGTGGTTATAAAAATAATAACAAACAAAGGAAAGGACCAATTATTATGGTAACAGGAATCGTCTTAGTAAATGTTGATCGTCCCATGCTTCGTCAGGCTATCAATGGTATCTACGCACTCCCCGGAGTAACTGAAATTTACACAGTTGCAGGCGAATACGACCTCGTGGTAATGATCCGTGTAAGTTCAAATGCAGAACTCGCCGATGTCATTGCAACCAAAATGACCCACGACATCCCCGGTATCCGCCATACCAAAACATTGATCTCCCTTAATGCCGACGCCAAGGTTGACTTGAAAGCCGTCTTCGGAGGCAAGTAATCCGCAAGGGAAAATTTCCGAACAACAAAAAACCAGGCTGTTGCGAAAAAATTCGCCACAGCCTTTTTTTGTAAATTCATAATTCAAAATGCAGAATTCATAATTATTTTTATAAAAAATACAAATAAACAAGAATATTTTTTGGGGAACTTGTTATGGGGGGCTTGGTTGCAGCCCCCCCCATACCCCCTGCAACCAGCACTGGTGCTGGACTGGGGTACTTGGGAGTTTGGCAGGTCATAGGCGGTTTGGTGTTTGTTAATGTGGCAAAATCTTAGGGGAGTCCCTCCGTTTTTTTACGGAGTGACCCCACAAAGCTTTTGCCACGGTTTGCCAACTAACGGAGATTTTCGACGCCACTC
>JAZRSP010000023.1:0-5185 GCA_045651565.1 Victivallaceae bacterium
CCAGCAGGATGCCCAGCAGAATTATGTGGATATTTTCATTACTCCGGGCCGTTTTATGTTCAGTATCCGCCCACATTATGCCAATGGAAAAAGTTTCCCGATGCCGCGGGCTTCTGACATCTGGACGGTCATTCAATATCCGGATGGTAAAACGCAGCAGTTCAATGGCAATGGAGTCAACACTTAGGGCAAATGTCCGGAACGCATCCGTATCAACATCGAACCCGGTAGACAGAAGTGCTTTTTGAAGATTACATTATGAAAAAAATTCTTGTCCTGACAATATTTTTCTGCTCCCTGGCGGCGTTTTCAAGCGAGGCAAAATTTGCCTTGCTGGGCTTGGATGATGCAGGAAAAAATGCGGTTGAACTCGCCCAAGCCCAACTTTCCGGACAAACTGAATTTGTAGAGCGTGCCGATATGAGCGCGATCAATCAGGAACATTTTCTGCTTCAGCAATTCGGAATTGCCCGACTTGCCCGGAAGTTTTCCGGAGCGGATATTTTTATTGCAATCAGGAATAATACCATGACCGCCTTTGAAACCAGATATGGGTTCCGGCTGGCTTACCGGGATTTATCTGCCGATTTGGACAGCGCAAGTGCGGAAATCAAAGCGGAAATATTAAAACTCAAAAGTTCCGGCAAAGATTTTTTCAAACGCCGCATCATCTCCTTTGCCGGTATCCGCAACAATTTGCACAGTTCGCTCTTACCTCAAGCGGAAACCTTTTCCCGGAAAATAAATCAGGCGGTCAATCAGACCCCTGCCATCCTGTTGGAACGCGAGTATCTGGTCGAACTGCTCCTGGAACAAAATCTGTCTGGAGCTTGGCAAGAGGCGGTCAGCGGTTCGGAGATCATCCATTTTGAATTCAATCCCGGAGCTGATGCCGAAGAGACAATCTTTGCCGTTTATGCCATTGATGCCAAAAATAAAACGGTTTTCAAAAAAGAAGATACTAATTTGCAAAGCGTTTTACAGGCGTTGAATGAACACTGTTCACTTCCTCCGGCACAAACCCGTTACACCTTGAAGGATGAAGCACGCCGTTTCGCTTCCGAAGCCCGTATCGCCAGAGATGATAACAAACTTTTACAGGCTGAAAAATTGCAGTTTGCCGCCTTTGCGCTTGACAGTGATGATCCGCACCTTTTCAATCTGGGCATTTCCGGAAATGAAAAATTGACCGACCTTTTCCCTTACTGGTTCGCCGCATTGCAGAAACTCATCTATCATCCCCAATGGCTCAAACCGCATACTGACAGCAGAAGCAATGCTATGCGGATCATATCCGGTATTTATTACAGACAGTACACATTGCCGGAAAAGTTACGCAAGGATTATTGGAACTTTCTTGAAGCCAACCGGAATATGTTTTTACAGGGCGATGATGTCTGGCAATTCAACTATGTGAAACCGGAGCTTTTTGAAACGCATACCGATTATCTGCAAGCCAAAGAGAAGTCGTGGCAAATTCTGTTGAGCAAAAAAATCTCTGCCCAAGATATGTATGATGTTTCAGAAGATCTTTTCAAATACCAGAAAGCCATACCATCACTTCAACGGCAGAAGTGGACTCGCACGACGGCAGAACTTTTGCGCAACCGTCCGGGATTGGAAATCATGGCAAAAAGTCTGGAGTGCAACGCATTTCTTTATACCAAAGAGTGTACGGTCAAATCGGCATCGGCAAAATATGAAGAACTTTTTGCGATGCTGAAAAAATATCCCGATTTGCGTATTGATTCATATCAGCTGTACGACTACCCAAGCGTTAATGCCTATATCGGATTATTGGAAAAAGTAAAATCATTACATAAAAAATATAAGGAGAAGTGATGGTGAAAAAAGTTTTTATTTTCGTCATAACCGCATTGTTTGCAATAAATCTTGCGGCAGAGGATTTTTATACGAATCCGGGAAAACTTCAAAACTTCTGGCACAGCAGCCGTAATTTTTACCGCCGGGATGCAGCCAAAGAAGCCCAGTTGCAGCAGCTTAATCCGGCGTGGAAAATAGAAAAACTATGGCAAGTTACGGGAACGCAGAAAATCTATACCTCAACCAGTGATGATAAAGGCAATATCTATTTTCTGACCGCCGACAACTTTGATTATCAGATATACCGTATTTCCAACAACGGCACAGCAGAACTACGCTGGAGTTTGCCTAAACTGCGTGATGGCGGCGGTGATGGTTTGGGTATGTTTATAACGATGCGCATTGACGGGGATACTCTGCTGGCGACCGAAGGACGCTATGTGTGGATTTCGCAACCTGACAGAAAGGTTCTCTTCCGCTTGTCGCATTTTCCATTTATCATCCGGGATTTGTGGTTGCAAAACGGCCGTTTGATGCTGTTGGGAGAAAAACAGTTGATGAGCTGTGACCGACAGGGCAAAGCACGGAAGACCCACTTTGCCGCCAATCAGGCAGGAAAAAGTCTGTCGCTGTTCCAGAATAATCCGCAGGCAAAATTTTTCGCAGGCGGCACGGGGAATTCTCCGGATGAGGTAATTCTCTTTTACAGCGGTATGCCAAGCGCACTCGGCAAATATTCTTTGAGCAAAAATGAGTTTACTGAAATCGCTTCATTACCCGGAACCAATGAACAGAATTATATTTATCATGTTACAAAATTCAAGGATTCCTACCTTTACAGCTGGGCGGCAAGACCGGATTGCGGGATAAATATGCAGTTCATTTATTCACTAAAAGAGAACAAATTGACCGTCCTCGGCAGCCGTATCAATGATTATTTGAAGTCATTCTGGAAAGGTATGCCGTCAAATCTGGGCATTACCTGGAATCCGATGCACAATGTCGCAGGTCCCATTGCGTACAACGGCAAATATCTTTTGTATTCCGGCGGCAACGGCACAGGTCGTGCCAAATATCAGCGTGAAAGCTCTGCCGGATGTGCCGGGATCGTGGATTTGACCCGATATCCCGAAGGCGTTTCTTTGAAATACCCCGCAGTCAACGGCTTATATTTCGGCAAAGACTGCAAATCCCTACTGGCTGTGGAATACACTCAGGTAACTCTCATTACTCCCAAAAATTAAAAAGCAGGAAATACATTATGGCAAAAAAGAGAGAATATATAAGCTGGTTCCTTGATGAAATTCCTATTTTGAAAGATAAAGGAATCATTCAGGATGATACCGCAAGTGCGTTAACGGAACATTACCGTTCAAACTTGGCAGCGTTACCGACACCGCGAAATATATTTTCGCTGGTCATCGGTATACTCGGAGTTGTAATAACCGTTGCCGGAGCGATACTTTTTCTCAATTACAATTGGGATATGTTTCCGAAATCTGTCCGCATCGCACTGGCATCGATCCCTCTGCTGCTGGGAGCAATTACCGCATATTTAACTATTTCCAAAGACAAAACGCAAGTATGGCACGAAGGCTCAGCGATCCTGACCTCGGCGGGTGCAGCGACATTGATCGCGGTTCTTTCGCAAATCTATCACACCGGCGGTGAATTTTATGAATTTATGTTTCTGATTTCGCTGCTCTCTTTGCCGTTGATCTACATTTTCAACAGTATCGGCTTGGCAACACTTTATATCTTTTTCTCCTTCTTTGTCATTGAAAGAACTATTCCGTGGTGGAACGCATTTTTAATTGTACTTATTTTGCCTTATCTCTTCTACCATCTGCGGAAAAATTCCTCTTTTGGCGAGTGGAGTTATCTTTTGGCGATTCTTGCCGCCATATCACTTTTCTTTGGCAGTTCAGTAGAGGTTTACGGAGCATTTACCATAATCCTTATCTGCAGCATATTTATCGTTAACGGCGTGGAGTTGATGCAGTCAAATGTGTCATCCCGCAAAAATCTGTGGCTGATACCGCCTTTTGCAGTGCAAGTTGTTGTGCTTGCCATTGGAAGCAGTACCGAGGAGTTGTTCCGTTGCCGTTGGCACAAAGACGCTGCTGAATTATGGACATTCGCCCTTGTCAACGGGGTACTGTTCCTGGGGTACATGTTACTCTTTTTCCGCAAGCGCATAACTTTTGAAAAGGTCGCAGGAGTGCTTCTCATCATGTTGACCGCAATTCCGATGTTGTGTGATGATATGGAGTGCCGCGAGTGGATAAAAATCGGCTTCAATATCTACATGGCAGCTTATGGTATTGCTCTTATCCGCAACGGCATCAAAAGCAGAACTCTATTGCTTTTCAATGGCGGAACCGTTACAGTCGGCGTGCTTACCGCGTGCCGGTTCTTTGATTCTGACATTGGACTGCTTGCCAGGTCACTTGGTTTGATGGTTCTGGGGATAGGCTTTCTGTTGGCGAACCGCTTTTTTATCAAATTCAGCAAAGGTAAGGAAACAGAACAATGAATAAGAATAAAATTTTACTTCTGGTGCTTTATACTTTGGCACTTGCGGCAATCTTGTACTATCCGGTCAGTAAGATAGTAAAGTTTGAGGTTTCGCCGGATTATGAGGAATTCAAATTTAAAGCAACGGTTTACGATCCTTATGATCCCATGCGCGGCAGATATGTTCAGTTGCAGGTAACTCCTGATATTTGGGAATCTGCCGATAGAGATCTGGTCCGCCACACCGGATATGCAGTGATAAGGAAAGATTCCAAAGGTTTTGCCGAAGTTTTGCGGTTAACGGCGGATTTTCCGCAACTGCCCAAAGGCGAATATGCCGTTAAGGTCAATTCAATATACAGCTACTGTAAAAATGAAAAAAGCAACATTATGGAATATCACTTCACATGGCCGTTCAACCGTTTTTATCTGAATGAATTGAAAGCCCCCGAATTGGAAAAGGAACTGCGGCGGCGGGATACCCCCATGATTCTGAAGGTAAAAATTTTCAATGACGGATCATTTGCTGTAACCGGGATGGAAAAGCATTGAGCATGTTGTAATATGGGTATATCGTAACGACGTATGAAAAAGTTTCTGAAAAAAGTTTTCTTTGGGGATGATCCCGCCGCCGGAGCGGGATTTGCTTTGATACTCTCCGCGGTTGTCGGTTTATGTACCGCTAATTTAGCGTGTTTCAATCAAATTTTCTTCCATTCGCTTTTTTATGGATTTTATGGAGTAATGATATTCCCCGATCCATTATTGAATTTTTCCTTATATATACCGTTGATTTTGAAGTTTTTATTTTGTATATATATCGCATTTTTATTTTTAAGATTTT
>JAZRSP010000024.1:0-25749 GCA_045651565.1 Victivallaceae bacterium
CGGTAATGATAAATTTGCAGAATCTGCCGAACAGAAATCCGAAAATGATGCTGTAAATACGCAAAGCATCCTTGACCGGATGAAAATGCGTGCCGGAATTGGCATCAAAGTAAATGGTCTGAATGGAATATTCACGGATCGGACAATTTACCTGATTGGTCACCAGCAGCATTTCTGTTTCCAGCTCAAAACGGTTGCCTTTGATCTGCAGGCAGCGTTCCATAAGTCTGCCTGGCAGTCCGCGAAGACCGGTTTGGGTATCTGATACCGGCTGGCGCAGCAGTTTTTTGAAGATGAACTTGGTACATTCATTGCCGAAACGGCTTTTCCACGGCACATTGTCTTTCTGGAATTCACGGCATCCGAGAATCAGTTTGTCCGGATTTGCCTGCAATAACTCCATACACTTGACAACATCAGATACTGAATGCTGTCCGTCGCAATCTGCGGTTACACAGCCGACAAAATCATCATCGTTGCGGTATTTATCCAGAAGATAACGGAAAGCATTTTTAAGTGCCGCACCTTTGCCCAAATTTACTTCATGGTGCAGAACTGTGCAGCAGGACAATTTTTCGAAATGGTCAAAATATGCAGTTTTTTTCTCCGGTTTGGAACCGTCATTGATTATAACAAGCTCCAGTTTGTCCCCCAAAGTTTCCTGTAATTTGCCGACAAAAGTTGTCATCTCATCATCGGGGTCTAAAGCCGGCAAGACGATTGCAATTTTTTTGTTAATCTGCATAAATTTATACCTTTATTTGTTACTAAGCAAAAGTAATATAGCATACTAATCTTAAAAAATCAACTGAAAAAACTGTCATTTTTTGTATTTTTTGAATTTGAAAAAAATTTTTCTTATGTTACAGTATTGCATAAACTAATAACAGGAGGATTTATGAAAAAAATTTTTGCAATTAATGGAAGCCCCAGAAATAATGGCAATACCGCTCAAATTTTGGCAGAAGCACTTAAAGGTGCAGAGTGTTGCGGTGCTGAAACTGCTATGGTTAATTTGGGGGATTTGACATTTTCCGGTTGTCGGAGTTGTTTTGCCTGCAAATTAAAAAATAGTCCTAACGAGGGGCGTTGTGCTTTGCGAGATGATCTTACGCCGATTTTGGACAAAATTCTTGAATCTGACGGTTTTATTATGGGGTCGCCTATCTACTTCGGCGCAGAATCAGGATTGTATCGCAATTTTTTGGAGAGATTGTTTTTTCCGCTTCTGCGTTATACTAATCCGGCATCTTCGGCGGCACCGAAAAAGATGAATGTGTCGTTTGTTTTCACTATGAATGTTCCGGAAAAAGTGATGATTGATAATGGCTATACTGATTATTTGGAGAAGACTCTCCGTTTCCCGAAGTTGATTTTCGGCAGTGAAAAGGTGGAAGTGCTTTATGTCAACGACACATTTCAATTTGCTGATTATTCCAAGTACGAGTCGTCGATGTTTGACTTTGAGCATAAAGCAAAAATGCGAAATGAGAAGTTTCCGCAGGATTTGCAGAGAGCCTTTGACCTTGGCAAACGCATGGCGGAAATTTGAGGATCAACCTAAAAATTTGAGTTTGACTCGACGGTAAAAATCGCATGGATTGAGAGATTTTTTGGCATATCGGATTCCGGAGTTACCTAAATCCTGTTCGCGGTTCATGAACTTTGTGTTTGATTTAAGTATTTCATTTGCAAGGAGTTGCACGAGTATTTGCGGTGCGCCTTTTATGTCGTGGCGGGCTTTCTCGAAGTGGATGTCGGCATAGGAATTATTCAGGAAACTATATACTGAAAATCCAACAGGCAACTCCTTGTCGGCATATAGGATAAATCCTTGCAAATCAAGGGCTTCTAAATTTCTAAACGCATAAGCCATTGATAAGTTTTCTTCGCCGACAAATTCAGTTTGCTCCAAAGCGTTATTGAGCTGTAAAGCCAAGCGATAGCATTTGTCTGAATTGTCTTTATTGAGTTTTTCTATGTAATAATTTGGGTAATTTTTCTCAAATTGGTTGATTAGGTTGCGTTTTTTCTTTAAAATTGCCCCCGACATCGACGAAAGTTGTTCATTTAAATAGAGGTAATCGAAGTCATCTTCAACGATTTCTATTTCAAAAAAATTTCGTATTTCAGCATGATTTTCAACAAAAAATGGGTCGACATCATAGAAAATCACACTTTCCGATCGATAGAACTTTTGGAACTCTGCGGCAATTGTACATAGGGTTTCCACGCTCAAATTCTGCCAATGGGGGAAGTAAATTAAGTTGTCATTTTCGGCAAAAAACAGATATTCATTGCCGATTTTTAGTTGTTTAGTGCCGTAAACTTCGCTCCACATTTTCAAATTGGCGAAAGACATTTCGCAACTTGGCGAATTTAATTGACGCAAGTAGTTTTGCAACAAATCTTTGTCGTCGAAATTGATTGATTTTGCTTCTGAAAAATTCAACATATTTGTCATTCCTTAAATTTTATTTTCATTGATAATTTACCATAAATCGGCAGAAAAGCAATTTTTTCTAATAAAAAATCAGATTTTTTTTAAATAGAACTTGAAATTTCCAAAAAATATGGTAAATTATATTTTTCAAAACTTGTGTGATTTTTTATAATTTGAATAATAGAACAAAAAAGGTAAAAAAAATGGCTCATTTGAAGACTGCAATCAAAAGATTGAAAACAAGCAAAAAAGCAAATTTGCGTAACCGCGCTCGCACCAGCGAGTTGAAAACTTACGAAAAGAAATTCCGTGCTGCTGTCGCTGCTGCTGATAAAGCTCTCGCACAGGAACTTCTCCAGACTACTTGCAGCAAATTCGACAAAGCTGCTAAAGTCGGTACTTTGCACAAAAACAAGGTTTCTAACAAGAAATCTCAGCTTTGCAAACTTATGAATACTTTGGCATAATTGCTTAATTTATTCAATCTTGGAAAAACGGTGTCAAATTTTTTGATGCCGTTTTTTTATTGTAATATCCCAATGTATAGATGCATAGAGTTTCCGTTGAAAGGTCATAAATACGGCGGTCACGGGGAGCAAGTGTGCTTAAATTTTCCAATAACTCGTCATGCAGAGGAGCGAAAGCGACGAAGCATCCAGTAAATTGACGTCAGTTACTCTCTGGTGTTTAGGGTGAATATGCGGTTTTTTTTACGGTATTCAATCGGAGTGGTGCCGGTAAGTTTATGGAATTTACGCGAAAAATAGAATGGATCTTTGAAATTCAATTTATTCGCAATTTCTTTAACTGATAAATCGGATTCGATTAATAATTTACTGCTTTGGGCGATTATCAGAGAATCGCGGTATTCCATAAAAGTTTCTTCACCATGATATTTATGCCAATATCTTTTGAAGGTAGATTTGGACATGTGAAATTTTGTCGCCAGTTGTGAAATATTTATTTCACCACCTATTGATTCTGCGATTTTATTGCGAATTTCTGTTATGTGGGTTTGACTCAAAATATTTTTTAAATCTTCTTGATGACTTTTCAACAACATCTCATAGCAACGCAAATCTATAGTATCTACATCGATTTGTGTTTGTGAAAGAAGTTGCTTCAGCTCTAACCCGATTTCTACAATTTTGTTGGCATTTTTCATTTGCCAAATTGGACGATCACTTTGTAATAATCCGGATTTTTGTAAAATGTTATAATCCTCTTTTAAATAGATAAAATAAATTTCATCCCAACTTGTATTGGGACCATAATCCATATAGATTTCCGGGGTTTGAATTAATATACATGGAGCTTCAACTTTTATATATTTATTTTTAAAAAGATATGTTCCGCTTCCCCTTAAAATAAAGGAAAAATTGCAGGAATTAAAAACTCTTTTCACCCGATGCTCTTTATTTTTTAAGAAGCCGACACAGGAAATTGAGGGGAGCAATTGAATTTTTCTGCGGTAGTAGTTTAAATGATTGAATGCTATGTCCATATTTTTGAACCTTTTGTCCATTGTTATTTTTGTTGTTTGCAGTATATTATATATCATTATGATAAAAATGTCAAGTTTTATCGAGATAAATATTTGAAAAAAGGAGTTATGTATGAAAGTAGGATTAGTCGGTTGCGGCAATATTAGTCAGATTTATTTGCAAAATGCTGCGACTATGTTCAGAAATATTGAGATTATCAAGTGTGCAGATTTGAAAAAAGATGCAGCTCAAAAGTGTGCTGAAAAATGGGGAATCGAAGCTGTATCGATAGATAATTTGCTTGCAGACAAAGAAATTGAAATCGTACTTAACTTAACAACGCCACAATCGCATGTAGAAATTGATTTAGCGGCTTTGCAATTTTCGAAACATGTCTATGCAGAAAAACCATTTGCTATTGATATGGAATCTGCCGCTAAAGTTATAAAACTTGCAGAAGAAAAAAAATTGCGGGTAGGGAGTGCTCCGGATACTTTTTTGGGTAGTGCACATCAGACTTGCCGAAAAATGATTGATAGTAATCTTATTGGCAAAGTTATGAGTGGAGTTGCTTTTATGATGTGTCCCGGACATGAATCATGGCATCCGTCACCGGGATTTTATTATTTGCAAGGAGGCGGGCCGCTTTTTGATATGGGGCCATACTATATTACGGCATTGGTTAATATGCTTGGCAAGGTAAAAAGAGTTTGTGCAATTAATAATCGAGCAACTAATTTGCGTCAGGGGTATGGCGTGAATGAGAATAAGACTTTCCCGGTAGAAGTAGATACTCATGTCAGTGCAATTTTGGAGTTTGAAAATTCAGCAGTAGTAAATTTGATTTGCAGTTTTGATGTTCAGAAGCATAGCAATTATCGCGAGATTGAACTTTATGGCACAGAGGGGTCATTACATGTGCCTGATCCAAATAATTTTGGTGGTGAAATCAGATTTTTCAAAAAGGGTTTAACCAAAAACTGGGCAGATGCACAAGATAGTTTGCCCTATAATACGAATAGTCGGGCTTTGGGATTGGCGGATATGATTGATGCAATTGAGAATAATCGCGAGCATCGTTGCAATGGCAAAATTGCTTATCATGTGCTGGAAGTAATGTGTGGTATTATTGAGTCAGGCAAATGTGGCAGGAGTATTGATATTCAATCATCATGCAGCAGACCTGAAGTTTTAGATAAAAAGTTTTAATAGGAGTTAACTATGAATAAAGCATTAATTTTTCGAGGAGGGTGGGCAGGTCATGACCCTGTAAATACTTCTGATATGGTAGCAGAAAAATTACGTTCGAATGGCGTAGAAGTTGATATTTTTGATAGTCAGGAGTGTTTGCTTGATCCTGATTTGAGTAGCAAATATAGTGTAATCATCCCCGTATGGACAATGGGTGAATTAATCGCTGGAGCATCGCAGGCGATTGAGAAAGCAGTGAGAGCTGGAGTCGGAATTGCCGGTTGGCATGGCGGAATGTGTGATGCTTTCAGAAATGATACATCTTATCAATTTATTACCGGCGGTCAATGGGTTGCTCATCCTGGGAATATTATTGATTACGAAGTTGAAATTGTTTCAGAAGATCCGATTGTCCAAGATTTTAAGATATTAAAAATTCATAGCGAACAATATTATATGCATGTCGACCCAAGTAATGAAGTATTGGCGACAACTCGTTACAATGGAGATATTTTACCTTGAATTAACGGAACTGTTATGCCAGTAATTTGGAAACGTAAGTATGGCGAAGGAAAAGTTTTCTATTGTGCAATGGGGCATACAGCAAAAGATTTCCAAAACACTCCAGAAATTTTGGAGATTATTGTCCGCGGTATTCTTTGGGCAATGCGGGATTAGAGTACCGGTAATCCGGTAATAGATAAAAAAAACAAGCATAATTGTCGGTTTTGTCTTGAAAATTTCCATTTTTGCGGTATCTTAAAGCAGGATACAAAAACTTAAAGGTGTTTATGAAACGAGAATATCTACCTGCTTTAGTGCCGCAGAAACCGGGAGTTTATGTTTTCAGAGATAAATTCGGTCGGGTGATTTATGTCGGCAAAGCAAAAAATTTGAGAAAGCGGCTCGGTAATTACTTTCAGGAAGCAAGAGTCAGAAGAGCTGATGCCAAAACCCGTTCATTGATAAAAAGTATTGATGACTGGACGAAGGCAACAACTTTTTGTTTAGTTTTGGCTCGTTTCACTTCGCCTAATTTTAGTTTTGGCTCATTTCATTTCGCCTAAACAAAAAAGTTTTGCCTTTCGAAACCTAATTTCAAAAAATCCGTTGAAAGGTCGAAAGTGCGGTGGTCGCACTTCGTCGCACGATTTTCGTGCAACACCACCGACAACTATGCGTTCAAATATCCGCCTTGGTCACAACTCAAACAAATTTTTATAATTTATGGGAGCTGTTTTGCTTCTTTCGATAACTTCCGGGTGAGCAATGATAAATTTTTTGAAAGGCTTTGGAGAAAGAAAAAGCATTGGCATACCCGCTTTCTCTGGCGATATATTCGATTTTTATATCGCTTCGCAACAGAAGTGTAAAGGCATTTTCCATTTTCATTCTTCTGATTATTGCATAAGGGGTTTCATCATATATTTTTTTAGTTATTGCAAAAAAATGCGATTCCGACAAGCAGGCGATTTTAGCAAGTTCTTTAATCGTCCAATCCTTTTTTAAGTTATTTTTTACCTGAGAGAAAACCTTTTTAACTTGTTCTATAGTTGGACTGATCTCGTCAGGAATATTTTCAAGTTCTTTTTTTAAATATTTCGTCAGCATAAAAATTGTATCAAGCCCCGACATATCTCCTGAACGCTCCTGTAAATAGAGAAGTTTCAGCAACAACTCAAGCTCTTTAATATATTGTGACGGACGGCAAAATGGCTCCGTCGGAATATTGATATATTCAGGAAAGCCCGGTAAATGCGGTTTCAAATGCAGCCAAAACATGAAAAGAGGCTCATCTCCGACGTCTCCGTAAATATGCACTTTTAATGAATTCGGCAAAAAAAACATATCTCCTGCATGGGCAATGATCGTCTGATTATTATACTTGACATACATTGACCCTGAAACAACAAAAAAAACTTCATTTGCAGAGTGATTATTGAAAACAATTTGATAACCCTTTACCGGCATTGAACTTATTCCTCCGCACATCGGAACATGTCGATAGTGTTCAGGTTCGCCGAAATTCCCGAAAGAAATAAAATTCTCTTTGCCGCCTTCCGGAATAATCAGAGTATTGGATATTTTATTCATAGTTTTAACCATTGTTAAAAATAATTTTTATGACATATTATTAATATATAACAAAAAAAGTTTTTTTCAAGGTTAAATTTATTTTTTGTAATTTTGGATAAAAATATTTTCATAATACGGAGGAAGCTGCATGAAAGAAAAATTATTAATCGGACTTGATTTCGGCTCTGACAGCGTAAGAGCAGTCCTGCTTAATCAAAGAGGTGAAAACCTGGCAACTGCGGTAAGCAATTACCGTCGTTGGAGTGAGAAATTATATTGCAATGCGGCGGAAAATTGTTTCCGTCAGCACCCTTTGGATTACATTGAATCCATGACTCAGGTTTTAACGCAAGTGCTTGAAAATCAAGACAAAAACGCGGTGGCAGGTATCGGAGTTGATACTACAGGATCAACTCCATGTGCTGTGGATGGAAATGGAGTTCCTTTGGCTTTGTCAGAAGAATTTGCTTCTAATCCCAATGCGATGTTTGTGCTTTGGAAAGATCATACGGCGGTAGAGGAAGCACGACTGATTAACCAAGCGGCAAAAAAATCTGAAATTGATTACACAATGTATTCAGGTGGATGCTACTCGGCTGAATGGTTCTGGGCGAAGTATTTACACATCCTGCGAGTGGATGAAAAAGTCCGCAAGGCATGTCACGGCTTTGTCGAACACTGCGACTGGATTGTTTCGCTTCTGGCAAACAGCAAAGTAAAAGCCAGCCGATGTGCAGCAGGACATAAAGCAATGTGGCATGAATCATGGGGAGGATTGCCTCCCGAAGAATTTTTTGCATCAATTGATCCATTGCTTGCAGGACGCAGAGCTGAACTTTATACTGAAACTTTTACCGCTGATGTCCCGATTGGAAATTTATCAAAAGAGTGGGCTGAGAAATTAGGGTTATCAACCGATGTGGTAATTGCAGGTGGCGCATTTGATTGCCACATGGGTGCAGTTGGGGCATCAATTAAAGAAAATGAACTTATCAAAGTTATTGGGACTTCAACTTGTGATATAATGGTAGCATCTTCGTTGACTGACTGTATTCCTGGTATTTGCGGTCAAGTAGATGGGTCTGTTTTGCCGGGGATGATTGGATTGGAAGCAGGGCAATCTGCTTTCGGCGATATTTTCTTGTGGTTTAAAAATTTGATTAGTTACGGTTCGGAAGTTTCGATTGAAAAACTATCATCAGAGGCGGAGAAATTACCTGACAATGATATTATTTCACTTGATTACTTGAATGGACGTAGAACCCCTGATGCAAATCAATATTTAACTGGGGCAATTTTTAATTTGAATTTAGGAAGTTCCGCTCCGATGATTTTCAAATCTTTAGTTGAATCCGTTGCATTCGGAGCGAAAAGAATTGCCGATCGCTTTATTGAAAGCGGTGTGCCGATTACTCAAGTTACTGCAATCGGCGGTGTCGCAAGCAAATCAAAATTCGTCATGCAGACTTGTGCTGACATTATGGGAATGCCGATTCGGGTTGCGGCTTCAGAGCAAACCTGTGCAGCAGGGGCGGCAATGTTTGCGGCAGTGGCTTCAGGGGTCTATCCTGACATTAATAGTGCCATGCGAAAAATGAATTCAGGATACAAAACTGAATATTTCCCGAATGAGGCAAAACGGGAATTTTATCAACAAAAATATCTTCGCTACTTAAAACTGACAAAACTTTGGGAAAATGAGGTAATGAGCCATGTACAGTAAATTACAGCAAGAGTGTTTGGAGGCAAATTTACAGTTGCCGAAATTAGGTTTGGTACTCTATACTTTCGGCAATGTAAGTTGTGCCGATCGGGAATTGGGAGTTTTTGCAATTAAACCCTCAGGAGTAAGTTATGAGGAACTTAAAGCCGAAGACATTGTAATTGTAAATTTTGACGGAGAAGTTGTTTGCGGAAATTTACGACCGTCAAGTGATACTCAATCGCATGCGGTATTATATCGCCATTTTCCTGAGATAAACGGAATCGTGCATACCCACTCATTTTATGCAACTTCATGGGCACAGGCAAAAAGGGATATCCCGATTTATGGGACAACCCATGCAGACCATCTGCCGCTGAATATACCATGTACTGAATTTATGAGTGATGACCGCATTAATGGTGATTATGAGGTGGAAACAGGTTTGCAGATTGTCGACCATTTCAAAAAAAACAATTTAAATCCTAATGAGGTTGAGATGGTGCTTGTCGGCGGACATGGGCCTTTTACTTGGGGAAAAAATGCAATTAAAGCACTTTACAATGCCAGAGTATTGGAGGAATTGGCAGGAATGGCCATTTTCACCGAGCAAATCAATCCTGAAATAACGGAATTAAAAAAATCAATTATCAACAAACATTATCAGCGAAAACATGGAAAGGATGCTTATTATGGTCAGAAATAAGGTGTTTTTTATTGTCGGCAGTCAAGACCTCTATGGAGAAGAACCGTTGCGGAAAGTTGCAGAAAATTCACAGAATATTGTCAATTACCTCAACAAATCAAATAAATTAAGTGCCGATATTGAATTTTTAACGGTCGCTCGCAATCAACAGGAGATTATCAACGCAATAAAAAAAGTCAATAATGATGATGATTGTATCGGAATTATCTGTTGGATGCACACTTTCAGCCCCGCAAAAATGTGGATTAACGGTTTGAAGTTATTACAAAAACCGATGCTGCATTTCGCCACGCAGGCAAATGAATTTCTGCCGTGGGCAAGTATTGATATGGATTTTATGAATCTGAATCAGGCGGCACACGGAGATAGAGAATTCGGCTATATTTGTACCCGCATGGGAATTGCGAGAAAAATTGTGGCAGGCTATTATACCGATGAAGATAGTTTAAGTGCTATCGAATCATGGATTTGCGCTGCTTACGGTGTCCGTGAAGCCCAAACTCTGCGAGTTGCACGAATCGGCGATAATATGCGTAATGTGGCAGTTACTGAAGGAAATAAAGTTTCCGCTCAGATACAATTCGGCTTTTCGGTAAATACCTATGGGGTCGGCGATGTCGTTGAGTGTGTAAATAGTGTTTCAACTGAAGATGTTAAAGAGCTGCTGAATTTATACGAAAAACTTTATATCATTCCGGATCGAAGCGAAAACACCATGAAATCGATTTTTGAAGCGGCGAAGCAGGAAATCGGTTTGCGTAAATTTTTATCTGGGGTCGGAGCAAAAGCTTTTACAACTACCTTTGAAGATTTGCACGGTTTACAGCAGTTGCCGGGTTTGGCTTGTCAGAGGCTGATGGCTGATGGTTTCGGCTTTGGAGCGGAGGGCGACTGGAAAACCGCCGCAATGCTGCGAATTATCAAAGTTATGACCAAGAATGTAAAAACTTCTTTTATGGAAGATTATACCTATCATTTGGAAAAAGGCAGAGAGCGAATTTTAGGGGCTCACATGCTTGAAGTGTGTCCGACTATTGCTGCAAACAAACCGACTTTGGAGGTTCATCCTTTGGGAATCGGCGGCAAAAGCGATCCAGCAAGACTGATTTTTTCAACAGAAAGCGGCAAAGCAATTAATTGTTCACTTTTGGATATGGGCAATGAGTTCCGCATGCTGGCAAATGTGGTAAATACGGTTTGCTCCGATGAAAAAATGCCTGCTTTGCCGGTGGCTAATGCGGTATGGATTCCGCAACCTGACTTCAAAGTCGGCGTGCAGAAGTGGATTGAAAACGGCGGAGCACACCATTCAGTCTATTCTCAAGCATTATCGGTAGAAACTTTGGAGGACTTCTGTCGTATGATGAATCTGAAAATGATTTTGATTTAAGCCATAACAAAAGCGGACTCTTAAAAGTTTCATCATTTTTTATTGGTAGATTTATCAGTTATTTCCTTGAAAAAAATCAACTACGGTGTATAGTAGTAGTATGATTGCCAAAGTTATAATTGATTTGTCGCTGGACAAGTGTTTTGATTACCTGATTGGTGCCGAACTTGAAAATAAGGCAGTAATCGGAGCGAGGGTTAATGTGCCTTTCGGCAATTCGCTTCGAAGAGGGTTTATTCTGGATATTCAGGATAAATCAGACTATCCTGATTTGAAAAAAATTCATTCGCTCTCCCAAGATGGTGTGCGTATCCCACCGGCTTTGGTCAAACTCGGTCAATGGATGGGTGATTACTATTGTTGTAGCCGCGAGCAGGCGGTTCGAACTTTGCTTCCAGGTGCGGTCAGAAGCGGCAGAGTAAGCAACAAAACCGAAAAAGTCTATTCAATTGCCGATGAAACTTTAGCAAAAAACTTTATTGAACAAAATCAGACTAAAAAAACTACTCAGAAGCGAATTAAGTTATTGCAATTTCTGCTTGATAATGGAGAAACCCCGATAAGCATTCTCAAAGAAGAACTCGGAGATGTGTCAAATATTATTAAAACCCTCAATAAAGACAATCTGCTTAAAGTCGAGGAGAAAATTGTCCGTGCCGATATTTTTGAAGGGCGTCAAACCATCCGCAACTCTCCTTTGACACCAAGTCCTGCCCAGCAGAAAGCTCTTGACTTAATCGGGCAAATCCTTAATGGCGAAGTCCCTAAAAAGCCGGTTTTGCTCCATGGCGTTACCAATAGCGGCAAAACCGAAGTCTATTTGCAGGCAATCCAAAAGGCGATAGATAGAAATTTGCAGTCAATCGTGCTGGTGCCTGAAATTTCGCTTACCCCCCAGACGGTTCGCCGATTCCGTGCCAGATTCGGTGATGATATAAGTGTATTGCATAGTCGATTGAGCGACCGTGAACGCTTCGATGAGTGGATGAGAATCAGTGAACAGCAGGTGAAAATTGTGGTCGGTGCGAGATCGGCACTTTTTGCACCTTTTGAGAAATTGGGACTTATCATTGTCGATGAAGAGCATGAATCAAGTTACAAACAGGCGGAATCTCCTCGTTATCATGCGAGGGACGTGGCAGTTATGCGTGGACACTTGGAAAATGCGGCGGTAATTCTGGGATCGGCAACTCCGGCGGCGGAATCGTATTACAATGCGGAGTTGGGCAAATATTATTTAGTCGAAATGAATTCCAAAATTGAAGATCGCAAAAAACCGATAGTGCGGATTATTGACCAGACTTTGAATCGCCCGGATAATTTCAGCGGCGAGAATAGAAGTCAGGGGGCAGGATTTTTCTCTCCTTATTTGGTCGAGAGTGTTTTTGAACGAATCCGTCGGGGGGAACAATCAATACTTTTTCTTAATCGTCGTGGTTTTGCCAGAGTGATGATTTGTGAAATGTGCGGATATGAGGCACGATGCCCTGATTGTGCGGTAAGTTATACTTACAGCAAAAAACACGAAACTCTCACTTGCCACCTCTGCGGAAGTGTCGTCAATGCTCCGGAAGTTTGCCCAAGTTGCCAATCTCCCGAAATTCGTTACAATGGTATCGGTACTGAAAAAATTGAAACGGCGGCGATGAATATTTTTAAAGGTGCAAGAATCGGCAGAATGGATTCAGATACGATGAAAAATGCCGAAGCATACGAGCAGACTTTGAATAAATTCCGAAGAGGGGATTTGGATATTTTGATCGGTACGCAGATGATTGCCAAAGGTTTGCATTTTCCCAATGTGACACTGGTTGGAATTATCAATGCCGACCAAGGGCTTGCGATGCCCGATTTTCGAGCGGCAGAGAAGGCTTTTCAATTAATCACGCAGGTTGCGGGTAGAGCCGGCAGAGGCGAAATTCAGGGCGAAGTGATTATCCAAACTTACAATCCCGACAATGAAACAATCAAGTTTGCCGCTGATAATGATTTTAAAAGTTTCTATAATTACGATATGACGGCAAGAAAGATTATGAAATTTCCGCCTTTCGGACACTTGATGATTCTGCATTTCCGTTCGGAAGACGAAATGGCGTGTGCCGATTATGCAGAGCGATTCAAAAATGCAATCACTCCGCTTGTCCATAGCGAGATGAAATTATCAGGTCCCATGCCGGCTCCTATTGAGAGAATCAAAGGTAAATATCGCTATATTTTGATGATCAGAGGCGAAAAACTTAAACAAATCAGGGAGTATATCAGAAAAATTATTTTCGAATATCCGCACCCGAAAAATGTTGAAGTTTATCTGGATGTCGATGCTCAATCGATGTTGTAAAGGTTTAAAGTTGATAAAAATAAATAGAATTTCTATGCTTTGAACTTGAAATTTTCATATTTCATGATAATATATTAGAACGGCAAAATTGATGTAACTTATGGATAGAAAAAATTTCAACAAAAAATTGCGTGAAGTAAAAATTTTTGTGAAGAATTCTTTGCAAAAATCTTTTTCTTGCCATGATTACGATCATACTTTGCGGGTTTTCAATAATGCAAAAATGTTGTTGAAGTTTGAAAAAAAGGCGGATTATCAGGTCGTTTTGCTTGCAAGTTTACTGCATGATATCGGCAGATGTGAGGAGTTTGCCAAGTCCGGCAAAGTCTGTCATGCGGAGGTCGGATCGAAAATTGCAGAAGATTATTTGCTTAATAACGGCTTCGATGAGGAGTTTACCAGAAAAGTCTGTCATGCAATCAGAGTTCATCGGTTCAGAGGGGAAAAATTGTCGCCGAAAAGTTTGGAGGACAAAATTCTCTATGATGCGGATAAACTTGATTCGCTCGGGGCAGTCGGGATAGGCAGAGCATTTATGTTTGCCGCCAAGGTGGGGGCGAAATTGCATAATAGCAAAAGCAGGGCTTTGAACTCGCGAGAGTACTCTTCCGACGATACCGCTTATCGGGAATATTTGGTTAAGTTTATTAAAATTCCACAAAAAATGCAGACGGAACGAGGTAGAATTATTGCAGAGAATGAACTTAAATTTATGGAAGAATTTTTTAATAAGTTAAATATACAAAGTAAGGGCAAATTATTATGAGAATGTCAAAATTAGTCGGTCGCCGTATCAAGGAAGACCCGAAAGATGCAAAAACTGTAAGTCATAAATTTTTGATTCGAGGCGGTTATATCCGTCCGGTTTCAAGCGGTATTTATTCATTGCTGCCGATTGCGAAAAAAATTGTTGCAAAAATCGAGGACATTATCCGTGAAGAGATGAATAAAATTGACGGTCAGGAAGTGCTGATGCCAGTTGTTTTGCCTGCTGAATTGTGGGAAGAATCCGGCCGTTATCAGACTGTCGGACAGGAACTTCTCCGCTTCAAAGACCGCAACGATAAGCCGATGATTTTGGCAATGACTCACGAAGAGGCGGTTGTGCAGTTGGTTCGTACCGAAGTTACCAGTTACAAGCAGCTGCCGCTTATGGTTTACCAGATTCAGACCAAGTATCGTGATGAGGCCCGTCCCCGTGCAGGGATGATTCGTGTGCGTGAATTTACCATGAAAGACGCTTATTCATTCCATACTTCACAGGAAGACTTGGAAGCTTACTACAAAAGAGCGCATGCTGCTTATGAACGAATTTTTCAGCGTATCGGGGTCAAAAACGCTATCTCTATCGAGTCTAATTCAGGTATGATGGGCGGAAAAGTTTCACATGAATTTATGGCAATTTGCGATTGCGGAGAGGATACAATTTTTACCAATTCCGATTATTCTTACCGTGCAAATCGTGAAATTGCAGTTGCTAACTATAAATTTGAAAAATCCGCTCCGCTTCCTTTGGAAAAAGTCCATACTCCCGGTACAAAGACTATCGAAGATGTTGCAAATTTCTTGAATGTAAAGGCAGAAAACACAGCAAAGGCAGTTTTCTATCAGGATGTCCATACTGATGAACTTATTTTTGCTTTGGTTCGCGGAGATTTTGAAATCAATGAAACCAAATTGCAGAATTTGGCGAAGGTGCCGGAGCTTAAATTTGCCGATGACGCTTCAATCGAAAGTGTCGGCTGTGTAGCAGGTTATGCTTCAATCCTCAATATCGATCCCAAAAAAGTCCGCATTTTTGTCGATGAGAGTGTCGCAGAGTGCAGCAACTTAGTCGTCGGAGCAAATGAGCATGATTACCACTATATCAACTTCAATTTTGACCGTGATATTCCCAATAAAGAATTTATCACCGTTGCGGATATTAAGACCGTTCGTGCAGGCGATCCCTGTCCGATTACCGGTGAGCCTTTGATTATGACCAGAGGTATCGAAATCGGTAATATTTTGCAGTTGGGTACTAAATATTCAGAGGCAATGAATTGCAACTATCTCGACCGTGACGGCAAAAGTCAGACTATGATTATGGGTTGCTACGGAATCGGTGTCGGCCGTTCAATGGCGGCGGTTTTGGAACAGTCTTATGACGAGTACGGCCCGATTTGGCCGATTACAATTGCTCCGTATCAGATTCATATCTGCGCAATTCAGCCGGACAAAGACGGCGTGAGAGAAGTTGCCGATAAGCTTTATGATGATTTGCAGAATGCAGGAATCGAAGTTATTTACGATGATCGAGGAGAGAAGCCGGGCTTTATGTTCAACGATGCAGACTTGCTCGGCGTACCTTTCCGAGTGGTGATTTCGCCCAAAACTTTGGCAGAAAATCAGGTGGAATTCAAAATCCGCGGAGAGAAAGACAATGCAAGAGTTGCTCTTGATAATTTAGTTGACTTCCTCGTCGACAAAGTTAAAACTGAATTTGCCAAGTATTAGTTTTGTAGAAAATCTGAAAAAAACTTGAAAAAAACTTGAAAAATTCATAAGTTGTGATATATTAATTAAATACGGTGGAGCATTTTAGGCTCCGAAACAATAATTAAACAATGTGAAATCTCCAAAAATGACGGTAAGATTTCAACAAAAAGAAAGGCTGCTAAAATGGCAAAAATTACTATCAATGATTTGATGGAAGCAGGTTGTCACTTCGGACACCAAACTAAACGTTGGAACCCCAGAATGAAGCACTTCGTTTACGGGGCAAAAAATGGTATCTCTATTATCGACTTAACTAAGACTATGCACCAGATTGCAGATGCTTGCAACTTCTTGCAGCATGTTGTTGCTGACGGCGGCGAAGTTCTTTTTGTCGGAACCAAACGTCAGGCTCGTGATATCACCAAGGAATTGGCAGAACGCACCGGCATGTACCATGTTTCAGAACGCTGGTTGGGCGGTACTTTGACCAACAATGTTACTATCCGCAAGTCAATCCAGAAAATGTATGATATTGACAAAGTTCTCAATGCTGATTCTGCTGCAAGCATGAAGAAAAAAGAAATCGCTGTCATGGCTCGTAATGCTGAAAAATTGCATCGTGACCTCGATGGTATCGCTTCTATGAAGAAACTCCCCGCAGCGGTTATTATTATCGACATGACTCACGAAATGAATGCTGTTAAAGAAGCAAATAAACTCGGTATTCCGATCGTTGCTATCGTTGATACCAATGGCGACCCGACCATGGTTCAGTATCCTGTCGCTGCTAACGATGATGCTGTTAAATCAATTCAGGTTATCACCAACCTTTTCGCAGACGCAATCTTGGTTGCTAAAGATATCTACCAGAAACGCGTCGTAGAAGAACGCGATGCAAAAGCTGCTGCAGCAAAGAAAGCTGCTGAAGAAAAGGCTGAAAAAGAAGAAAAAGCTCCGGCTAAAAAAGCCCCCGCTAAAAAGGCTCCCGCTAAAAAAGCTCCGGCTAAAAAAGCTGCTGCTCCCAAAGAAGTAAAAGCTGAAGAAGCTCCCAAAGCTGAATAATTAATAAAATTTTAGATAGGATTTAAATATTATGATTACTGCAAAAATGGTTCAGGAACTCCGTGAAAAAACCGGAGCTGGTATGATGGACTGCAAAAAAGCTCTTACCGCTGCTAACGGCGATATGGAACTTGCTATCGAAAACTTGCGTAAATCCGGTATCGCAAAGGCTGAAAAGAAAAGTGGCCGTGCTACTAATCAGGGAAAAGTCCTCGTTGCGACCAAAGATAATGTCGGTGTAATGGTTGAAGTCCTTTGCGAAACTGACTTCGCTGCTAATACTGACCGTTTCAAAGATTTCGTTATGGAAATTGCTACTCGCGCTTTGGATATCGAAGCAACCGGCGATGTTTCAGAAGTTGTAAATGCTAATGAACAGGCTGCTTTGACCGACAAAATCGCTGTTATCGGTGAAAATATGCAGATTCGTCGTGTTATCCGTTGGGTATCTAATGGCAAAATCGCTTCATATATCCACGGCGGCGGTCGTGTAGGTGTTATGCTTGATGTTGAAAACGAAGACGATGCTGCTTTCTTGACTGACATGTCAATGCACGTTGCTGCTTTCCGTCCTTCATACATCACCAGCAACGATGTTCCCGAAGCTGTTATCGCCAAGGAAAAACAAATCGCAGCTGTTCAGCTTGCAGGTAAACCCGCTAACATGATTGAAAATATCCTCAAAGGAAAAATCAATAAGTGGTTCGGCGAAGTTTGCTTCGTAAATCAGCCGTGGATCAAAGATGATAAAACTTCTTTGGCAAAAATGAAACCCGCTATCGTTGTTAAGCAGATGGCTCGTTGGGAAGTCGGCGAAGAGATCTAATTAATTAGATAGTTTAGTCAAATTCAAGGCAGGAATCACTTGTGATTTCTGCCTTTTTTAGTTTTGTTGTGTTATGAAAACAATGTTAAAATTTAAAAATCTTTTCTGGTCTGTCCTGTCACTTTTTATTACCGGACTTGGTATAGCATTCAGCACTAAACCCGGACTGGGAACTTCTCCGATAGCGAGTCCGTCGTATGCTTTAACTTTTGTTTTGCCTTTAAGTTTGGGTGGTTGTACGGTGTTGGTAAATATTTTTATGATTTTGGGACAGATAGGGATTTTGAAGAGAAATTTTAAATATTTTCAATTTACTCAACTTATTTCTGCAAGTTTGCTTGGCGTTTTCGTAGATGTCGGGATTTGGATAAGCAGTTTTTTTGTGATGGATAATTATTTTTCATTATTATCGTGGCAGATATTCGGCTGTGTGGTTTTAGCAGTTGGAATCAGTATTGAACTTGCTGCGAACTTATTTTATTTGCCGGGAGAGGGAATGGTCAAGTCTATTATGCAGAATTGGAATTTAAATTTCGGTCAGGCGAAAATTATTTTTGATTGTATAATGGTGGCTGTCGCATGTTTGATTACGGCGATTTTCACCGGTGAAGTCCAAGGCGTGAGAGAGGGGACAATTATTGCGGCAATCAGTGTCGGTCTGCTGATTCGTTTTTTGGATAAACCGCTCGCACCGTTAAAAAAATATATCGGGAAAGAGGGGGTAATAAAATAATGAGAGATAATTCCGGAAAACTTCTGCCTAATGCTTTTGAATGTGCAATGAAATTGCTAGGGGTAAGACCCTATTCAGAGTTTGAGTTGTGCCAGAAGTTGCAGAAAAAAGGCTATGATATAAAAGAAATTAATTCTGCTCTGGTCGATTGCAGCCGCTACGGCTTTATTAATGATGAACTTTTTGCCCGTGATTACGCCGATAGTTTGAGCGCAAAAGGTTACGGAAAATTTGTGATTATCCGCAAGTTGCGAGAGAAACATATTGCCGAGGAGTTAATTGAAACTGCTTTGTCTGCGCTTGTCGACCCGATGAGCGACGCCAGAAGATCTTTTGACTTCAAGCTCCGCATGCTGAAAACCGAGAAAGATCCGAAAAAACATCGTGAAAAACTCTATCGATTTATGTTGAGCAGAGGTTTCGCATCGGATATTATCCGTCAACTCTATGAAGAGTATTTGAAAAACTAATCAATTAAAAATCCCAAGATACTTTTTGTGCAGGATTTTATGGAATAGTTATTTGTCTTTGAACTTAATATCGACGATGGTTTCTTTGAAAATGGTATCAACAATTTCATCGAAGTTATTTTCCAGAAAATGGTTATCCTGGGTCATATACGCAATACCCAATTTGTGGTAAATATAGAAAGTGCATTTCCCGAAAAGAGCAATAATTTTTATATTGATTTGGGTTGGAGTCAAAGTTGTTTTGTTCAAAATTGACATAATTGAATTATGATCTTTTTTGAAATATTTCTGGTTGAGATCCTGCCGTACCTCTGATGGGAAAATTATCTCCTGCATGGCTAACTGCATGAAAAGTTTAGCCTCATCTTTGTAGGAAGCAATTACGCGTGTAAGCATAACTTTGATCCATTCACGCAGGGTGTTCTCCAAGTCTTGTTGTGAATTGATATTATCACCGAAGGGGAGCAGAAATTCCTCTTTGCGGGAGATATTGCGTTCAAAAATCTGAAAATAGAGATCCTGTTTGCTCTCGAAATGGTAATTGATCGAAGCAATATTAACTTTGGCTCGCTCGCAAATTCCACGAACTGTCGCTCTCTTGTAGCCGAACTCAGCGAACTCGTGCATGGCTGCATCCATAATTTTTTGTTTGGTATTTTTCACAAAATCTCACTTTTTCTATATATTTCAGAATTTTATTTATCTCTTATTAATTTAAAACATTTGTTTAAAAAATCAAGTTTTTTTCAAAAAAAATATAAATAATTTTTTATTTGCGAGAAAAGTTATTGTTTTTGATAAAGAGTTATTTTGCTTTTGTGCCTTGCAATTATGCAAAATGAAATTATTTTCAATAGTGGTGTAGAAATACACAAGGAGTATAACAAAAGGAGAAAAAAATGAATCAAAACAAAAAACTTGGAGTGGTTGCTCTCGCAGCAATCGTCGTAAGTGCTATGATTGGCGGAGGAATTTTCAGCCTGCCCCAAAATATGGCACAGGGTGCATCGTCAGGAGCGATAGTTGTCGCATGGTTAATTACCGGTGCAGGGATGTATTTTCTTGCCAATACATTCAGGATTTTGGCGGAGATTAATCCCGATGCAAGCAGCGGAATTTATTCTTATGCGAGATTGGGTTTCGGGCGGTTTGCCGGATTTGAAATGGCATGGGCGTACTGGCTTTGCAATATTTTCGGCAATGTGGGTTACGCGGTATTATTGATGGATGCGTTGAATTATTTCTTTCCGGGGGTTTTTACCGGAGGGAATAATCTCTGGTCGATTATTGGCGGCTCGGTAGTGATTTGGCTGATGAATTTTGCGGTATTGCGTGGGGTTAAGCAGGCATCTTTTATCAATATTGTCGGGACTATCTGTAAACTTCTGCCGATTTTCGTTTTTATTTTGGTGATGTTGGTAATTTTCAAGTGGCGTTATTTTTCGGAAGACATGAGCGGACTTGAAACAATTAGTGCTTTGAATTTGAAACCGCTCGGGTCATTTTCAAGTCAGGTAAAAAGTACGATGCTGGTAACTTTGTGGGCATTCATCGGGATTGAAGGAGCAGTGGTACTTTCTGGGAAGGCAAAAAGCGAGAAAGATGTCGGTTTGGCAACTTTGATCGGCTTTGTCGGTTGTTTAAGTATCTATGTGTTGCTCTCGCTTTTGCCATTCGGCCACATGTATCAATCACAGATTGCCAAACTTGCCAACCCCTCAACTGCTGAAATTCTGCAATCTGCGGTCGGACATTGGGGAGGTGTATTAATGAATGTCGGAGTGATTGTGGCATTGTTGTCAAGCTGGCTGGCATTTACCTTGATGATTGTCCAGATTCCTTATGCGGCGGCAATGGACGGAACTTTTCCGAAAGCTTTTGCGATTGAAAGCGACAAAGGAACTCCCACAGTATCACTTTGGGTAAGCAGTATTGTAATGCAGATTTGCATGATTCTCGTCTATTTCTCTAATAACGCTTGGAATACGATGTTGTCAATTACTTCGGTAATGATTTTGCCGCCTTACTTTGCCTGTACGCTTTATTTATGGAAAATGTGTGCGGAGAAAAAAGTTGAAGCGAAAAAATCTTTCAGTCCGTTTTTTGCGATGTTATGTGGAATTTTGGGTTCAGTTTATGCGGTATGGATGATTTATGCGGCTGGATTGAAATATCTGGTTTTGGCATTTATTTTCCAACTTATCAGTATTCCGATTTACTTGTGGGCAACGAGAGAAGTCAGAGCAAAAGAACAAGACAGCAACCATAAACTTACTCCGTACTTTACTCAATGGGAACTTGTCGGAGCATGCGCTTTGGTATGCGTAGCATTTCTGGCAATAATTTTGAGTGTGGCAGGCAAGATAAAAATTTAATTTAGCGAGGTGATAAGATGAATGAATTAGTAACAAGAAAAATTTTGTTGATCGAAGACGAAATTATTATAAAAAGTGATGTGATGAATAAAATCATCAATGAACTTGAAAAATCACTTTGGGACTTCGGGATTCTGACTGTCAGAGCAAGCAGTTATGCCGAAGCGATGGTTCTCGCCGAAACTGATATGGATATAGATTTTTTCGGAGCAACCAGTGATGTTATGGTTGATTGCAAAGAAAATCGGGAGATTATTGAATTAATGCGAAAAATTCGTAAATATCACAACGATGTACCGATTTTTCTTTTCGCCGACCGTAGTGAGAGTTGCAGTTGTGTATCGCAAATCACTATGGAATTGGCGAATGAGTATGTTTGGATTTTTGAAGACAGTCCGACCTTTATCGCCGGGCGCATCAATGCGGCAATTATTCGTTATCGGCAGAATTTGCTTCCGCCCCTTTTTAAGTCCGTCTATGAGTACAATGAGAACTATCATGAGTACTCATGGGCGGCGCCGGGGCACCAGGGCGGAGTCGGATTCTCCAAAACTCCGGTCGGCAAGAAATTTTTAGATTTTTATGGTGAAAACCTTTTCCGTACGGACACCGGGATTGAGAGATCAAGTATCGGTTCGCTATTGGATCACGAAGGAACTTTTCGGGATAGCGAAAGGATTGCCGCAAAAGTCTTCGGGGCTGACGAGAGTTATTCGGTGATAGCCGGGACTTCGGGGAGCAATCGTACAATTATGCAGGGGTGTATTATCAATGACGAAGTAATTTTGTGCGATCGAAATTGTCACAAGTCGATAGAGCAGGGGATGATTTTGACCGGAGCGATTCCGGTTTATATGCTGCCAAGCAGAAATGCTTATGGGATCATCGGGCCGATTCCGAGAAAAGAGATGACGTTTAATGCAGTGGCAGAGAAAATTTTGAACTTGCCTGAACTTGATGGACACCCCAAAGGCGATTTGGTTTACAGTGTGGTAACTAATTGCACTTACGACGGAATTTGCTACAATGCCGCAGAAGTGGAGAAAGAACTTGCGCTGTCGGTAAATCGAATCCACTTCGATGAGGCATGGTACGGATACGCCAGATTCAATGAGATGTATGAAGACCATTATGCAATGCGAGGTAATCCCGATGACCACAAAGGACCGACAATTTTTGCTACCCATTCAACCCATAAATTATTGTGTGCTTTGTCCCAGTCATCATATATTCATATTCGGCAGGGAGATGATCCGATTCCATTCAATCACTTCAACCAAAGTTACATGCTGAATGCGACCACTTCGCCGTTGTATGCGATTTGTGTTTCCAATGATGTGGCGGTCAATATGATGGCAACTTCCGGAGAACATTTAACCCAGGAAGTAATTGACGAAGCAGTAGATTTCCGTCAGGCATTGGCAAATATGTATCGGGAGTTTAAAAAGCAGAAAACTTGGTTCTTCAAGCCGTGGAATGCCGAAAAGGTTTACGATGAGAAACGCCGTAGACACTATGAATTTGCCGATGCGCCCAAAGAGTTGTTGACGACTTCACAGAGTTGTTGGAAGTTGAACTCCAAAGATAAATGGCACGGTTTTGACGATATTGAAGATGATTGGGCGATGCTTGACCCGATAAAAGTGAGTATCTTGTCGCCGGGAATCAGGGTTGATGGAACTTTTGAAGAAGATGGAGTGCCGGCGGAATTGGTGGCAAGTTATCTTTATTATCATGGAATAATTCCGACAAGAAGCACCGATTTTCAGTTGATGTTCCTTTTCTCTATGGGGATTACCAAAGGTAAGTGGTGTACGTTGCTTAATACCTTGCTGAACTTCAAAGATCATTATGACAATAATGACCCAATCTGCGATGTTTTGCCCGATTTGGCGAAGGATTATCCGGAAATTTATGGAGAAATGGGGCTTAAAGATTTAGGCGAAAAGATGTTTGAGTATATCAAACAGGAAAATCCGACGGAAAAACTTAATCGGGCGTTTGCGGAATTGCCGGAAATTGCCATGATTCCCCGCGATGCCTATAATTGTATTGTCAAAAACGAGGTGGAATTAGTGCCGTCAAGTAAACTTGCCAAAAGAATTGCCGCTAATTCGCTGATTCCTTATCCGCCGGGAATACCGCTTATTATGTCGGGCGAGAGGTTCGGCGAGGCTGATTCGGTTCAGATAAGTTATTTGAAATCTTTGGAAAAGTGGGATAAGACTTTCCCCGGATTTGAACATGAAACCGAGGGCGCGGAAAAAGTTGATGGAGAATATTGCGTTCTTTGTATAAAAGAATAGCTCAACTTTTTTAAAAATTAATTTGAACGAGCGTTTCTTCGCATTTTTACAAGTCAATGCAAGATTTTATCTTAATTGATTACACGAAGGAGCGCTCGTTATTTATTTTTTTTCAGGCAGGGATGGTGAAGAATTTTGCAAAAAAAAGTTTTTTTATTTGAAAAATACAAGATGTTATGCTATATTAACTTACATGAGGTGAATGTTGCCTCTTAATGATTTTAAATTATAATCGAAAGGAATAAAAAATGGGTAAATTAGATGGAAAAGTCGCTATCGTAACCGGTGGTGCAAGAGGTATCGGTAAGGCTATTTGTGAACGCCTCGCTGCTGAAGGTGCTAAATTGGCGATCGTTGATATTATGCTTGATGTAGCACAGGCAACTTGTGAAGAATTCAAGGCAAAAGGCATCGAAGCTTGCGCTTACGCCGCAAACGTCGCTAAAATGGAAGACGCTGAAGCAACTGTCGCAGCTGTTGTTAAAGAAATGGGCAGTGTCGATATTCTCGTTAATAATGCAGGTATTACTCGCGATACTCTTATGCTCCGTATGACTGAACAGGATTGGGACGCAGTTATCGCTGTTAACCTCAAAGGTACCTTTAACTTTACTAAAGCAGTTGTTCGCCCGATGATGAAACAACGTGCAGGTAAAATTATCAATATCGCTTCTGTTGTAGGCCGTATGGGTAATGTCGGTCAGGCTAACTATTCTGCTTCAAAGGCAGGTGTTATTGCTTTGGCTAAAACTACCGCAAAAGAATTCGCAAGCCGTAATATTCAAGTTAATGCCGTTGCTCCGGGTTATATCATTACCGATATGACCGGTAAACTTTCACAGGAAGCAACCGATCAGTTCTTGAAGATTATCCCCGCAGGCCGCGGCGGTCAGCCGGCTGATGTCGCAAACGTTGTTTACTTCCTCGCTTCACCGGATTCAGATTATGTTACCGGTCAAGTTATCAATGTTGACGGCGGTATGTTAATGTAATTTTTTGCAGGGGGAAGGCTTACGCCGCCTTTTTTTGGGGAGCTGTTTGCGCTCCCCAAACCCCAGCAACCAGCCATCAGGCTGGACGTTATAGGAATTTAGAGTTTTGCTTCACAAAACTCTAAATTCCAATTTTTTTTGCCGGTGGCTAACGCCGCCCCCGGCACCCCTGCGCCAGCACTGGTGCTGGACTTCGAGGAAATTCATAGGAGAGATGCGCTTCGCTTCTCTCCTTTAAATTTCCCGTACTTTTTTTATCTGCTAATTACTTTGACGAGTGCGCAAGCGTAATATTAGGTCAAGGAACCTGTTCCTTGTGCGGAGTTTGAGGGTGCAGAACCCTCAAAAAAAGGCGACAAGCGTGTCGCCGTCCACCGCCCGTCTGCAAAAGCAGACAGTTGAATTCTCGACTCAAAAAATTTTACCCAATCCGCCCAAACATCAGCGTGGAGCTGATGCCGTACCGATTTAATCACCAATACACACGAAGATTGTTTTTTTCCGAATTGCCCTTGCTGTGTTGCTTATACAACACAAAATTTATTACTGCGGGGAGGGGGAATCCCCGCAGTAACAAACAACAACTCTCTTAAATGGATGATTTAACTTCCAAAGTTTTTTCATATTCTGTTCTATAATACTCTATTAAGGTCTGACACCAATCATAATCAGCTTCTATCTCATTACATAAAATATCGTATACATTTTTGAGACCATCAGATGTTTGCTGTTTTGAAATCCAAATTACTGAAATAATACTTTTACGGCAATTAGGGCATGATGTAATTTTTATTCTACCATGATTTTGATTTCTTTCAATAATTGGTAAATTTTCCAACTCAGCAAAATCATTATCTCCTGTTTTGAATTTATCAATCAATGCCGTTGTAAATTGTAATGGCGGAGAAAAATCTTCTTTTTTTAAGTTATGACAAATTTTACAGCAACTTTTTTGATACTTCCAATAAGTATATGCTACCGAAAAAGCGTATGCTAAAATGAACATAATAAAGATATTTGGCTGGAATAACATTCTAAAAGCTGCTGGCAATAATACTGGCAAATTCGGGATAAAAAAATGTAATATACAACTGAATACTTCATAGTCTGTATCAATTTGACTTGTGTGGAACATAAACATTAAAATACTTAAAGAACTTATTAAAAGTACACCTAA